>NZ_CAOLGM010000077.1:0-21153 GCF_948475835.1 uncultured Escherichia sp.
TTGGTGCCCGGACTCGGAATCGAACCAAGGACACGGGGATTTTCAATCCCCTGCTCTACCGACTGAGCTATCCGGGCAACGGGGCGCATTAAACCTGATTCGCCTCGTCTCGTCAATCAAATTTCTTCAATTTACTGCAGACTGCACAATCTATCATCACTTTGCCGCTATTGCACGCATTGTCAGGCAAACCAGGCGGTCCAGGCGGCGGAAAGCGGCATTGCCAGAAGGAGTGCTGGAAGCATGTTGACCACCGGGAACATTTTAATGCCACAGATGCGTAATCCGGTTGCCAGCAGCAATAAACCGCCTACGGCGCTGAAGTCTGCCATCATCGACGGTGTGGTCAGCGGTAATATCAGCGCGGCAGCCCACGCCAGCGTTAACTGGATGATCAGTAATGGGATACTAATTACCGACACCGCAATACCCAGCGAGCAGGCGAAGATCATCGCCGTAAAGAAATCAAGAAATGACTTGGCGATTAAAATACTCGGATCGCCGGTCATCCCTTCGTTCATCGCCCCGAAGATCCCGGTGCCGCTGGCGCAAAACAGGACAATAATCGCGACATAATTCTGAATAAAAGATTCATGCGCTGGCTTCTTACGTGAGTGACGAAACAGATTTTGTGCTTTGGCGACTGCTGTATTGACACCTTTCTCCAGCAAACAAATTTCGCCAATTAGAGCGCCAAGTAGCGTAGCTAAAACCATCGCTGGAAGGTTGGCGCATTTCACAACCAGTAAAATACCAATCCCCAGCGATGCCAGACCAAAAATAGATGTCATGGAGACGCGGATACGTTCCGGTAAGCGTTGGCTGAGCAGTGCGCCGAGAACGCCACCCAGTAAGACTGCACTAGCGTTGATAAAAGGGCCGATGACCACAAGAGTTCCTGTTAGCTGTATTGTTTGATTTTCTTATTATGAACTTTTTGCCTTGTTGATGGCTTGTCTGGTCGCAAAGTCCTGGCTTGCACGCTTTAGCGAAAGGTGCCATGATTGCGCGAATTTTCTCCTCTCTGTACGGAGTTTGCCCGATGCACGCCATCTCCTTACATTCTCTCGCTTATCGCCGTTTCGCGCGAAACGTTTCCCTTTCTATGTTACTGCTCATGCGGTGAAGTTAACGCACGCTCACTGCAGGACAACAGTAAAATCAGAGCGTTTCTGCTTTTACTGATGTCTGGCGGTCGGAGCTGGTGACCAGTTTGACCCATATCTCATGGGGCAGGGTTTTCCACCTTGTCCGGTATTCTTACTTCCCCGAAACGGGTTTGCGCTTATGAAATCAATGAATATTGCCGCCAGTAGTGAACTGGTATCCCGACTTTCTTCTCATCGTCGCGTGGTGGCGTTGGGAGATACTGATTTTACGGACGTCGCGGCAGTCGTCATTACCGCTGCGGATAGTCGCAGTGGCATTCTTGCGTTGCTTAAGCGCACCGGTTTTCATCTACCGGTGTTTTTGTATTCCGAACATGCTGTTGAATTACCTGCGGGCGTTACGGCGGTAATCAACGGCAACGAGCAGCAGTGGCTGGAGCTGGAATCCGCAGCCTGTCAGTATGAAGAGAATTTGCTGCCACCGTTTTATGACACGCTGACGCAGTACGTTGAGATGGGCAACAGCACCTTTGCTTGCCCTGGACATCAACATGGTGCGTTTTTTAAAAAGCATCCTGCCGGACGCCATTTTTACGATTTCTTTGGTGAGAACGTCTTTCGCGCCGATATGTGTAACGCTGACGTAAAATTGGGCGATCTGCTTATTCATGAAGGATCGGCGAAAGATGCGCAGAAATTCGCAGCCAAAGTCTTTCATGCCGATAAAACCTATTTTGTGCTGAACGGCACATCGGCAGCGAATAAAGTGGTGACGAATGCGCTGTTAACGCGTGGCGATCTGGTGCTCTTCGACCGTAACAACCATAAGTCGAATCATCACGGCGCGTTGATTCAGGCGGGGGCGACGCCGGTCTATCTGGAAGCTTCACGTAACCCGTTTGGTTTCATTGGCGGTATTGATGCGCACTGTTTTAATGAAGAGTATCTGCGCCAGCAAATTCGCGACGTTGCGCCAGAAAAAGCCGACCTGCCGCGCCCGTTTCGCCTGGCGATTATCCAGCTGGGAACCTATGACGGAACTGTCTATAACGCCCGTCAGGTGATCGATACCGTTGGGCATCTGTGTGATTACATTCTGTTTGATTCCGCGTGGGTCGGTTACGAACAATTTATCCCGATGATGGCGGATAGCTCGCCGCTGCTGTTAGAACTTAACGAAAACGATCCGGGGATTTTTGTGACCCAGTCGGTGCACAAACAGCAGGCTGGATTCTCACAGACGTCGCAGATCCATAAAAAAGATAACCATATCCGCGGACAGGCGCGTTTTTGCCCGCATAAGCGGTTGAATAACGCCTTTATGCTCCATGCTTCTACCAGCCCTTTCTATCCGCTGTTTGCTGCACTGGATGTTAACGCCAAAATTCATGAAGGGGAGAGTGGGCGTCGGCTGTGGGCTGAGTGCGTTGAGTTGGGTATTGAGTCGCGCAAGGCTATTCTTGCGCGCTGTAAGCTGTTCCGCCCGTTTATCCCGCCCGTTGTTGATGGCAAATTGTGGCAGGATTATCCGACATCTGTGTTAGCCAGCGACCGCCGTTTTTTCAGTTTTGAGCCGGGGGCGAAGTGGCACGGCTTTGAAGGATATGCCGCGGATCAGTATTTTGTTGATCCGTGCAAGCTGTTACTCACTACACCAGGTATCAATGCCGAAACTGGCGAATATAGCGACTTTGGCGTTCCGGCGACGATTCTGGCGCACTATCTGCGTGAGAACGGCATTGTGCCGGAGAAGTGCGATCTCAACTCCATTCTGTTCTTATTAACTCCGGCGGAAAGCCACGAGAAGCTGGCACAACTGGTGGCGATGCTGGCGCAATTTGAACAGCATATTGAGGATGACTCGCCGCTGGCTGAGGTGTTGCCGAGCGTTTATAACAAATATCCGGTGCGCTATCGCGACTACACCCTGCGCCAGTTGTGTCAGGAGATGCACGATCTGTATGTCAGTTTCGACGTCAAAGACCTACAAAAAGCGATGTTCCGCCAGCAGAGTTTCCCGTCAGTGGTGATGAACCCCCAGGATGCGCATAGCGCTTATATTCGCGGTGAAGTGGAGTTGGTGCGGATTCGTGATGCCGAAGGGCGAATTGCGGCAGAAGGGGCGTTGCCTTATCCACCTGGCGTGCTTTGCGTGGTACCCGGGGAAGTCTGGGGTGGGGCGGTTCAACGTTATTTCCTTGCACTGGAAGAAGGGGGGAATTTGTTGCCGGGATTTTCGCCGGAGCTGCAAGGTGTTTATAGCGAAACCGATGCGGATGGCATGAAACGGTTGTACGGTTATGTGTTGAAGTAAGAATAAAAAAAACGGGTCACCTTCTGGCGACCCGTTTTTCTTTGCGTAATTAGTGGCTAACTGTCTGTGTGCCTGTCGGGACACGAACGTGTTTATATTTGAACATCGCCATGAACGCGAAGGCCAGAACCACGGAGTAACCAGCGAAAATCAACCATACGGTCTGCCAGTCGGTAATGCCGTTTTGGGTGTACATCTCAACAACTTTACCGCTCACGATGCCGCCGAGGATACAGCCGAAGCCGTTAGTCATCATCAGGAACATCCCTTGTGCACTGGCGCGAATTGCCGGGCTAACTTCTTTTTCGACAAACACCGAACCAGAGATGTTGAAGAAGTCGAATGCGCAACCGTAAACGATCATCGACAGTACCAGCAGTACAGTACCGAACGGAGTCGGGTCGCCGTAAGCAAACAGCGCAAAACGCAGGATCCACGCCACAATACTGATCATCATTACGTTCTTAATACCGTAGCGGCTTAAGAAGAACGGGATGGTCAGAATGAACAGGGTTTCAGAGATCTGCGAAATCGACATGATGATTGACGCATGCTGCACAATAAAGCTGCTGGCAAACATCGGATCTTTGTCGAAGCTGTGCAGGAAGGTATTACCGAACATGTTGGTAATCTGCAGTTCCGCGCCCAGCAGCATTGAGAAGATAAAGAAGATTGCCATACGCTTGTTTTTAAACAGCGCGAATGCATCGAGGCCCAGCAGGGTTGTCCAGCTCTGATTCGCTTGCTGTTTAGCAACCGGAATATGCGGCAGAGTCAGGGTAAACAGAACCAGAATGGCGGAAAGTGCTGCGCCAATATACAGCTGCATGTGGCTTAATTCGAAGCCAGACAGGCTCACCACCCACATTGCCATGATAAAGCCGATGGTGCCCCAGATACGGATTGGCGGGAAGTCAGTAACGATATCCATCCCGGCATTTTGCAGGCGATAGTAAGAGATGGTGTTGATTAACCCAAGCGTTGGCATATAAGCAAACGAGTTAATCAATATCACAAGGAACATCGCCTCCGGTGTCGTGACCTGTGCCGCCATGAACAGCGTGATAGCGCCAATGGTGTGGCAAATGGCATATACCCATTTCGCACTTAACCATTTGTCGGCCACAATCCCCAGCAGCGCAGGCATAAAGACCGCTGCGATACCCAGTGAGCTATAAACTGCGCCAATAGAAGCACCGTCAAACTTCAGGGTAACAAACATATAGGAGCCGAGGGTCGTCAGCCAACTTCCCCACAGACAGAACTGCAGAAAAGAGAGGATTTTCAGCTGCAGCTTAAGATTCATGTTAATTTCCTCACATCGTGATGCGGATGAGTGTTTGAAAAAGCACATTTGACCGTGCGAGATGATGGGATTCTATCAACTTCGCGGACTGGTTTTTTGTTACCTGTGGCAAATAATTGCAAACATTCCCAATTTGCAAAACGAAATTGTGATGTGGATAACATTTTTGCCCCTGAGCATCGTCAGGGGCGGTTAATGGAATTATCGGCGGCGGTAGGATTTTTGCGCGGTATTCACTTTATAAAGATAACGGCGAGATTCCGCAGAGGGATGGCGGGTCGTCAGCGTCTGATAAACATCGCCCGGCGTCATGGTGTTAATAATATTGGCAGCCTGAATCTTATCATTCGAAAAGACTCGCAGCACGCTGCCTGCGCCGCCGTTATAGGCGGTGATGACGGCATAACGCCGCGATGTTGGGTTATCAATTCCGCCGAGATAAACATTGTTCAGCATCGCCAGATACGCGGTGCCGGTATCAATATTGCTGGCAGGATCAAACAAGAAACTGCGGCTCGGCGTGCCGGATTTCCCCTGCGAGCGGAACACATCTTTCCCGGCAGTATGTTGTACCACCTGCATTAATCCCAGCGCATCGGAACGGCTGACCGCATATGGGTTAAAGGAAGATTCGGTCTGCATAATCGCCAGAATCAGCGACTCATCAACGCCATATTTCCGTGACGCCTGGCGGACCATGCCGAGATATTTGTGCGCACGTTTATCAAGGTGGTTCGGCACCATGTTAATGGTAACGCTGTAGATGATACGCAGCCCGTTGCTGCGGCTCTTCAGACGGTTTTTCAGCAGATAATCCGCGAAGTTGCTCGCGCGACCTTCCCAGCGAATCGGCTGCCCGGTGTTGTCCACCACCTGACCGTAAAGGAAAGGTTCTTTCGAAATCGTAATATCATCAACGTCGGAATAGAGATCGACCGAACTCGGATCGTCACCCATCAGCAACGTTTTGATAATTGCCCGGCGCAAATGCGCGGCAGGTTCTGTCCCGGCGATAGTTTCGATAGTAATCGTACCGTCATCGAAGTTGATGTGGCTGCGGGTCTGATATTGATCGGTGTATTTCACGTAGTCCTTAGGACCGGCGATCACCACCTCTTTGAATCCCCAGATGTTCTCAATATTGTGGGCAAATTGCCCCATCAGAATATCAAAACCGTTGGTATCTTTGACCCAGGCTTCGTTATAGGTATCGCCTTTTTTGGTCGTCGAACAGGAGATGAGCAACGGCGCAATCAAAGCCAGCGCGAGATATTTTTTCATCATTCCGGGTGCGTGTTGTGTTTGTTTTTATGCAAGTTGCCGGAGGCGTGCTCCGGCACTGTTTTTATTTTTTATCTTCCGGCGTATAGCCCTCGATATGCACCTCTTTACCCTCGAACAGGAAGTTGACCATCTCCTGCTCCAGCAGCTTGCGGTGCTCGGCATTCATCATGTTGAGTTTCTTTTCATTAATCAGCATGGTTTGTTTGTGCTGCCACTGCGCCCAGGCTTCTTTGGAGATCTCGTTATAGATGCGTTTTCCCAGCTCGCCGGGGTACAGCTGAAAATCCTGACCTTCTGCTTCACGTTGCAGGAAAGTACAAAAAATCGTTCTGCTCATAAATCATCCTCTTTATCGACTCACGCGCTAAACCGGCGCGCCAGTGCGTAACTGCTGTAACAAACGCTCCACGGGAGCCGCCAGGCCAACTGACGGCGGTTGCGCTAAGTTATACCAGAGCGCATTGCCTTCATCCATGCAGCCGGTGAATGACGACACGGGAAGCCACATAGGCACAATATCTAAGTGGAAATGGCTGAAGGTATGCCGAAACGCGGTCAGCTGCGTCAGGTTATCGGCAGCAATCTGCCGTTGCGCCAGCCACTGCCGCAAACTTTCTTCGTCGGCAAACTGCGGGAAACAGTATAAACCGCCCCACAATCCGCTCGGCGGACGCTGCGCCAGCAATACTTCATCTTCGTGCTGTAATAGCAAAAAGTAGCCGGTGCGCTCCGGCAGCGTCTGTTTCGGTTTTTTGCCCGGATAAAGCGCCCAGCTATTGTTGGCGGCGGCAATACATCCGTTTTGTAGCGGACAGAGCGAACATTTCGGTTTCGAGCGCGTACAAATCATCGCACCCAAATCCATCATCGCCTGATTAAACCGTTCCACGCCAACCGCGGGCGTCACCTGCTCGCTCAAACTCCATAATTTATTCTCGACCTCTTTTTTCCCTGGCCAGCCGCTTACAGCATAGCAGCGCGCCAGCACCCGTTTGACGTTACCGTCGAGAATCGGAAAGTGCTTACCCAGAGAAAGCGAGAGAATCGCACCTGCGGTGGAACGCCCGACGCCCGGTAACGCCGCGACTTCTTCAAAGGTTTCCGGGAATTTACCGCCGTGTAAGGTCGCCACTTGTTGTGCCGCTTTATGCAGGTTGCGCGCGCGGGCGTAATAGCCAAGCCCGGTCCACAAGTGGAGAACTTCGTCGAGCGGCGCATTGGCGAGATCGGTCACCGTCGGGAAGCGCGCCATAAAGCGTTCAAAATAGGGGATAACGGTCGCAACCTGAGTTTGTTGCAACATCACTTCTGAGAGCCATACTTTGTAGGGCGTCTTGTCAATTTGCCAGGGCAGCGTTTTCCGCCCGTATTTATCGTACCAGTCCAGAACCTGGGCTGAAAATTGCGACGCTTGCATGGTCACCGAATTCACTGTTGTTGGGGGCAAGATTGCAGCACAGCGACGGCAGGGTGTAAACCGGAACTTTCCGCAGCCACGGCCTTATCATGCTTGCATCCGGCAACTAACTTTGGATAATGCCCGTTTTCAGAACACTTTCACAAGCGACTAAATCTTTATGAAAAACGACGTCATTTCACCGGAATTTGATGAAAACGGCCGCCCACTGCGCCGTATCCGTAGTTTTGTGCGCCGCCAGGGGCGACTGACCAAAGGCCAGGAACATGCGCTGGAAAACTACTGGCCGGTGATGGGCGTTGAGTTCAGCGAAGATATGCTGGATTTCCCCGCGCTTTTTGGCCGTGAAGCGCCGGTGACGCTTGAGATTGGTTTTGGCATGGGGGCGTCGCTGGTGGCAATGGCTAAAGATCGCCCCGAGCAGGACTTCCTCGGCATTGAAGTGCATTCACCGGGCGTTGGTGCGTGCCTGGCTTCTGCGCATGAAGAAGGTTTAAGCAACCTGCGCGTGATGTGTCACGATGCGGTTGAAGTGCTGCATAAAATGATTCCTGACAATTCATTGCGCATGGTGCAGCTCTTTTTCCCTGACCCGTGGCACAAAGCGCGCCATAATAAACGCCGTATCGTTCAGGTGCCGTTTGCCGAACTGGTAAAAAGCAAACTGCAGCTGGGGGGCGTATTCCATATGGCGACCGACTGGGAACCTTATGCGGAACATATGCTTGAAGTGATGTCTTCTATTGACGGTTATAAAAACCTGTCAGAGAGCAATGATTACGTACCGCGTCCGGCATCACGTCCGGTGACGAAATTTGAACAACGTGGTCATCGTCTTGGTCACGGAGTATGGGACTTAATGTTCGAGAGGGTGAAATAATGGCAAAGAACCGTAGCCGTCGTCTGCGTAAAAAAATGCACATCGACGAATTCCAGGAATTAGGATTTTCGGTGGCATGGCGATTCCCGGAAGGTACATCGGAAGAACAGATTGATAAAACCGTTGATGATTTTATTAACGAGGTTATCGAACCGAACAAACTGGCCTTTGACGGCAGCGGTTATCTGGCCTGGGAAGGTCTGATCTGCATGCAGGAAATCGGCAAATGCACCGAAGAACATCAGGCGATTGTGCGTAAGTGGCTGGAAGAGCGCAAACTGGATGAGGTACGCACCAGCGAACTTTTCGACGTTTGGTGGGACTAAGAAAGCATACGGGCGATGACAAATGCAAAACTGCCTGATGCGCTACGCTTATCATGCCTGGAAAGATGCACGATCGAGTAGGCGGGATAAGGTGTTTACGCCGCATCCGGCATGGAAAACGCGTACTTTGTTATCAATCTGGGGCCAGCAAATGCTGGCCTGATTTTTTCTTGAGGGAAGACTATGATGCGCAAAATGCTGCTGGCGGCAGCACTTTCAGTGACGGCAATGACCGCTCACGCCGACTACCAGTGCAGCGTCACGCCGCGTGACGATGTGATTGTCAGCCCGCAAACCGTGCAGGTGAAGGGCGAAAACGGCAATCTGGTGATCACGCCAGACGGCAACGTGATGTATAACGGTAAGCAATATTCCCTGAATGCCGCCCAGCGCGAGCAGGCGAAGGATTATCAGGCTGAACTACGCAGCACGCTGCCGTGGATTGATGAAGGCGCGAAAAGCCGCGTCGAAAAAGCCCGTATTGCGCTGGATAAAATTATCGTTCAGGAGATGGGCGAAAGCAGCAAAATGCGCAGCCGTCTGACCAAACTTGATGCGCAGCTGAAAGAGCAGATGAACCGCATTATCGAAACGCGCAGCGATGGCCTGACGTTTCACTATAAAGCCATTGATCAGGTTCGCGCCGAAGGCCAGCAATTAGTGAATCAGGCAATGGGTGGAATTTTACAGGACAGCATTAATGAAATGGGCGCGAAAGCGGTGCTGAAAAGCGGCGGTAACCCATTACAGAATGTGCTGGGAAGCCTGGGGGGGCTGCAATCCTCAATCCAAACCGAGTGGAAAAAGCAGGAAAAAGATTTCCAGCAGTTTGGCAAAGATGTTTGTAGCCGCGTTGTGACTCTGGAAGATAGCCGCAAAGCCCTGGTCGGGAATTTAAAATAATCCTCTATTTTAAGACGGCATAATACTTTTTTATGCCGTTTAATTCTTCGTTTTGTTACCTGCCTCTAACTTTGTAGATCTCCAAAATATATTCACGTTGTAAATTGTTTAACGTCAAATTTCCCATACAGAGCTAAGGGATAATGCGTAGCGTTCACGTAACTGGAGGAATGAAATGGAGTTTTTCAAAAAGACGGCACTTGCCGCACTGGTTATGGGTTTTAGTGGTGCAGCATTGGCATTACCCAATATCACCATTTTAGCAACCGGCGGGACCATTGCCGGTGGTGGTGACTCCGCAACCAAATCTAACTACACAGCGGGTAAAGTTGGCGTAGAAAATCTGGTTAATGCGGTGCCGCAACTAAAAGACATTGCGAACGTTAAAGGCGAGCAGGTAGTGAATATCGGCTCCCAGGACATGAACGATAATGTCTGGCTGACACTGGCGAAAAAAATTAACACCGACTGCGATAAAACCGACGGCTTCGTCATTACCCACGGTACCGACACGATGGAAGAAACCGCTTACTTCCTCGACCTGACGGTGAAATGCGACAAACCGGTGGTGATGGTCGGCGCAATGCGCCCGTCCACGTCCATGAGCGCAGACGGTCCATTCAACCTGTATAACGCGGTAGTGACCGCAGCTGATAAAGCCTCCGCCAACCGTGGCGTGCTGGTAGTGATGAATGACACCGTGCTTGATGGCCGTGACGTCACCAAAACCAACACCACCGACGTAGCGACCTTCAAGTCTGTTAACTACGGTCCTCTGGGTTACATTCACAACGGTAAGATTGACTACCAGCGTACCCCGGCACGTAAGCATACCAGCGACACGCCATTCGATGTCTCTAAGCTGAATGAACTGCCGAAAGTCGGCATTGTTTATAACTACGCTAACGCATCCGATCTTCCGGCTAAAGCACTGGTAGATGCGGGCTATGATGGCATCGTTAGCGCTGGTGTGGGTAACGGCAACCTGTATAAATCTGTGTTCGACACGCTGGCGACCGCCGCGAAAAACGGTACTGCAGTCGTGCGTTCTTCCCGCGTACCGACGGGCGCTACCACTCAGGATGCCGAAGTGGATGATGCGAAATACGGCTTCGTCGCCTCTGGCACGCTGAACCCGCAAAAAGCGCGCGTTCTGCTGCAACTGGCTCTGACGCAAACCAAAGATCCGCAGCAGATCCAGCAGATCTTCAATCAGTACTAATCGCCTCGCCCCGGTATCGTGCCGGGGCTTTTTCACTTCAGACTCACGTCCATTGCCAATTTTAATTACCCTAATGATAATCACCGGAATAAATTATTCCGCGCGAGGGTTTTCGGGTGAAAAAGCAATGGATTGTTGGCACGGCACTGCTTATGTTGATGACTGGTAATGCCTGGGCAGATGGCGAACCGCCAACTGAAAATATCTTAAAAGATCAATTCAAAAAGCAGTATCACGGCATTCTCAAGCTTGATGCTATCACCTTAAAAAATCTTGATGCTAAGGGTAATCAGGCCACCTGGTCAGCGGAAGGCGATGTCTCTTCCAGTGACGATCTCTATACCTGGGTCGGTCAGTTGGCAGATTACGAACTGCTCGAACAGACCTGGACGAAAGATAAACCGGTAAAATTCTCGGCGATGTTAACCAGTAAAGGAACGCCCGCGTCTGGCTGGTCGGTGAACTTTTACTCTTTTCAGGCGGCAGCCAGCGATCGTGGGCGGGTGGTCGACGATATCAAAACGAATAATAAATATCTGATCGTGAATAGCGAAGATTTCAATTATCGCTTTAGTCAGCTTGAATCTGCGTTGAATACCCAGAAGAACTCGATTCCTGCGCTGGAAAAGGAAGTGAAAGCGCTTGATAAGCAAATGGTGGCGGCGCAGAAAGCAGCGGATGCATATTGGGGAAAAGATGCAAACGGTAAGCAAATGACCCGCGAAGAAGCCTTTAAAAAAATTCACCAACAGCGTGATGAGTTTAATAAACAGAACGATAGCGAGGCGTTCGCGGTTAAATATGACAAAGAGGTTTATCAACCGGCGATTGCGGCATGTCATAAACAGAGTGAAGAGTGTTATGAAGTGCCGATTCAGCAGAAACGAGATTTCGATATCAACGAACAACGGCGACAGACTTTTCTGCAATCACAAAAACTCAGCCGTAAATTGCAGGATGACTGGGTAACGCTCGAAAAAGGGCAATATCCGTTAACGATGAAAGTTTCAGAAATAAACAGTAAAAAAGTCGCGATTTTGATGAAAATTGACGATATCAACCAAGCTAATGAACGCTGGAAAAAAGATACCGAACAACTGCGGCGCAATGGGGTGATTAAGTAAGTTTGATATAGTGCACGATTTGTAGCAGGATGCGGCGTTGACCCCGCATCCGGCAATCAACGTCTGATGCGACGCTTGCGCGTCTTATCAGACCTACAACCGCTGCCACATGTCGGCTGGATAAGGCGTTCACGCCGCATCCGGCAATACAAGTTTACTCAGCCAGAAAAAGCTCCAGCAGCGAATTTAAAAACAGCTTCCCATGTTCCGTTATCTGCCAGTAATCCGCACATTCGGTGAGATAACCCTGGGCAATCGCCTCGTCTAACTGTGGGCGAATCACATCTTCGCAAAGCCCGGTATACGCAATAAACTCCACGCGCGGCGCGGCCTCCAGCAGACGGAAGCGATTCATAAAGAACTCAAACGGCTTATCTGCGGCTTCGACATCACGCTGGCTTTCCAGATACCTTCCTTGCATAAAACCACGCGGATGACGCGTTTTAGTGGTACGCAGAATGCGCCCATCCGGGAAGGTCACTTTGCCGTGCGCGCCGCAGCCAATACCGATGTAGTCGCCAAAGCGCCAGTAGTTGAGATTGTGCTGGCACTGATAACTGGGTTTGGCGTAAGCGGAAGTTTCATATTGCTGATAACCCGCTGCGGTTAATAACTGATGCCCCTGTTCGAATATATCCCACAGCGCGTCGTCGTCCGGCAGTACCGGCGGGCGTGAACCAAACAGCGTATTAGGTTCGATGGTCAGTTGATACCAGGAAAGATGCGGCGGATTCAGTTCAATGGCCTGGCGTAGATCGCCAAGCGCCTCTTCCAGTGATTGATCCGGTAGTCCATGCATCAAATCGAGGTTAAAGCTACGCAGCCCCAGCCCGCTCGCCAGCTTTGCCGCGCGTTTCGCTTCTTGCGGGCCATGAATACGCCCAAGTCGTTTCAGCTTGTCTTCGCTAAAACTCTGCACACCAATAGAGATGCGGTTCACACCAGCACGCTGATAATCGACAAAGCGATCGGCTTCTACCGTACCAGGGTTCGCTTCCATAGTAATTTCTGCATCCGCTGCCAGCGGCAAACGCGCACGCACGCCGTCCAGCAGCGTTTGCATCGCCGGGCCGGAAAGCAGGCTCGGCGTACCACCGCCAATAAAGATTGTCTTTACTTCACGGCCCTGAGCGTAAGCCACATCGTTGTCCAGATCGCAAAGCAGATGCTGAACGTAATCGTCGTGCGGCACTTCTCCTTTCAACGCGTGAGAGTTGAAATCGCAGTACGGGCATTTCTGCACGCACCACGGGATGTGAATGTAGAGACTCAGCGGCGGTAATTTAACCATTACGTAAAGCGTCCAGCAGCAGTTTCAATGCCTGACCACGGTGGGAAATGGCGCTCTTTTCTTCGCGGGTCAGTTCGGCGGCGGTTTTCCCTTCGGAAGGTACGAAGAAGATTGGATCATAACCAAAGCCACCAGTGCCCGCTGGTTCACGAGTAATCACGCCCGGCCAGCTACCGTGGCATACCAGCGGAGTCGGATCTTCCGCGTGACGCAGATATACCAGCACGCAGTGGAAACGCGCCTGACGTTGGTCATCCTGTACGTCTTTCAGTGTTTCCAGCAGTTTTTGCAGATTCTTTAGATCGGTCGCGTCTTCACCGGAATAACGCGCGGAGTAAATGCCCGGCGCGCCGCCAAGCACATCTACCGCCAGACCAGAGTCGTCGGCAATTGCCGGTAAACCGGTCACTTTTGCCGCATGGCGCGCTTTCAGAATCGCGTTTTCGATAAAGGTCAGGCCGGTTTCTTCAGCGGAATCTACGCCGAGGTCTGTTTGGGCCACGATATCAAGACCGAAGTCGCTAAGCAGCGACGCCAGCTCACGCACTTTACCGGCATTGCCGGTTGCGAGGACAACTTTTTGCATAGGATACCTAATTAATTAACGCCGCGATTTCTGGCGGGATTTGTTGCGGATTAATGATTTTAATTTGTTTGTGGCGGCCAAGTTCGCCTTTTTCAATCACCACCTGGCTTTTGGCAACCCGGAATTGCTTACCGAGAAACTTCACCAGATGACTGTTGGCCTGACCGTCAACCGGCGGCGCGGTAATGGCGACTTTAACTTCGTCGCCATGTAAACCGACAATAGAATCACGGCTGGCTTTCGGCTGAATATAGAGCCGTAAAACCAGACCGTCATCATTAACTGTTACGGCACTCATAACGCCATCCACAGCCCCGGCAGCAGCATGTTTCCGGTTGCCTGTAATACTTCTGCGACACCCATATTGATGACATACAGCAGCAGAACGAGGATCATCGGCGAGAAATCAATCCCACCCATTGCCGGTAGCAGGCGGCGAATCGGGCGCAGCAGCGGATCGGCCAGCTGAATCAGCACGTATTCAATCGGACTACGACCCTGGCTTACCCAGCTCATAATCGCCATCACCAGCAGGACCCAGAAAATCAGCAGGCCGATGGTTTTCAGCAGAATCAGTAAACCGGCAATCCAGATGATTGGCAGGAAGGTCACCACTTTAAACAGCACGATGGCTTTGATAAAACTGAGAATGTACGCAACCAGCAGCGAGGCGCTATCAATGGGACCCATTGCCGGAATAACGCGGCGCAGTGGCCCGATAATTGGCTGTGTTACCTTCACTACAAACTGTGAGAAGGGGTTGTAAAAATCACAATGAGCCCACTGCATCCAGATGCGTAATAACAGCACCATGGTATACAGCTCAATGACCGTTGAAAGCAGGAAAGTCAACGTATTCATGGCGTTCCTTTAATTCCTTATTTTTTAGAGTAATCACGCGCACCAAAAATTGCAGTGCCGATACGAACCATCGTGCTACCTGCCGCAATGGCGGCTTCCATATCGTCCGACATTCCCAGAGAGAGCGTGTCGATATGCGGGTAGCGCGTTTTCAGTCCGGCAAATGCTACAGCCATTTGGCGTGCAACTTCAAACTGCCTTACATATTCTGACTCAGGCGCAGGGATTGCCATCAGCCCGCGCAGACGTAAACGCGGTAGTTCAGCGACCGCCGCTGCCAGCTCGTCCAGTTCTGCCAGTTGAATCCCGGACTTACTGTTTTCATCACTAATATTAATTTGAATCAGTACGTTAAGAGGGGGAAGTTCTGCCGGGCGCTGATCGTTGAGGCGGGTAGCAATGCGCAAACGGTCGATGGTATGACACCAGTCGAAATGCTCTGCCACCAGGCGGCTTTTATTAGACTGCAACGGGCCAATAAAATGCCATTCTAATCCTGTTACGCCCAGTTCCTGAAAGTGGCGAATTTTATCTACCCCTTCCTGAACGTAGTTTTCACCAAATTGACGCTGCCCGGCATCAATGGCTTCTGCGATGGCGCTCGCAGGTTTTGTTTTACTGACTGCAAGCAGCGTAATTTCTTCTGGAGAACGGCCGCAACGCGTTGCAGCCGCTGAGATTTTGTCCCGGACCTGTGCCAGGTTATGCGCAATATCGTTCATTTTCCGAGGATCTTAGTATGAATATGGAAGAAATTGTGGCCCTTAGTGTAAAGCATAACGTCTCGGATCTACACCTGTGCAGCGCCTGGCCCGCACGATGGCGCATTCGCGGGCTAATGGAAGCTGCGCCGTTTGATGCGCCGGACGTCGAAGAGCTACTGCGGGAGTGGCTGGATGACGATCAGCGGGCAATATTGCTGGAAAATGGCCAGCTGGATTTTGCCGTGTCGCTGGCGGAAAACCAGCGGTTGCGTGGCAGTGCGTTCGCGCAACGGCAAGGTATTTCTCTGGCATTACGGTTGTTACCTTCGCACTGTCCACAGCTCGAACAGCTTGGCGCACCAACGGTATTGCCGGAATTACTCAAGAGCGAGAATGGCCTGATTCTGGTGACGGGGGCGACGGGGAGCGGCAAATCTACCACGCTGGCGGCGATGGTTGGCTATCTCAATCAACATGCCGATGCGCATATTCTGACGCTGGAAGATCCTGTTGAATATATCTATGCCAGCCAGCGATGTTTGATCCAGCAGCGGGAAATTGGTTTGCACTGTATGACGTTCGCATCGGGATTGCGGGCCGCATTGCGGGAAGATCCTGATGTGATTTTGCTCGGAGAGCTGCGTGACAGCGAGACAATCCGTCTGGCACTGACGGCGGCAGAAACCGGGCATTTGGTGCTGGCAACATTACATACGCGTGGTGCCGCGCAGGCAGTTGAGCGACTGGTGGATTCATTTCCGGCGCAGGAAAAAGATCCCGTACGTAATCAACTGGCAGGTAGTTTACGGGCCGTGTTGTCACAAAAGCTGGAAGTGGATAAACAGGAAGGACGCGTGGCGCTGTTTGAATTATTGATTAACACTCCCGCGGTGGGGAATTTGATTCGCGAAGGGAAAACCCACCAGTTACCGCATGTTATTCAAACCGGGCAGCAGGTGGGGATGTTAACGTTTCAGCAGAGTTATCAGCAGCGGGTGGGGGAAGGGCGTTTGTGACGTTGCCATGCCCGATGCGCAAGTTTATAGGGCCTATAAAGGCAATAAATGTCTGATGCGACGCTAACGCGTCTTATCAGACCTACAGCCGCTGCCAGATGTGTACTGGATAAGGCGTTCACGCCGCATCCGGCAAGATGGCGGTAACGACTATCCGCCAGGCTTTTAGATCGCCTTAATATCCCTGCTCGAAATAGCTTTCGAGAATAATAACCGCAGAGGCAGAGTCGACTTTGCCTTTGTTGAGCGCCCGATAGCCGCCCTGTTCAAACAGACCGGAACGGGCTTCCACGGTGCTAAGACGTTCGTCATGGAGTTTTACTTCAACACCGAAACGACCATGAATACGGTTGGCAAATTTACGCGCTCTGGCAGTCAATGGTTGCTCGGTGCCGTCCATATTCAGCGGCAAACCGACGATGATTTCGTCCGGCTGCCACTCTTTCAGTAAACGTTCGATGAGGTTCCAGTCCGGCGTACCGTCCTGTGCTTTAATTGCAGGCAAAGGGCGAGCAGTGCCGGTAATGCGTTGGCCGACCGCTACGCCAATGCTTTTGGTGCCGAAGTCGAAGGCGAGTAAGGTTCCACTCATCAGGCGTGCCCTGCCACACCAGGCATGGTGAGAATATCCACACCAATCAGTTTTGCCGCCTCGCGCCAGCGGTCGGCAATCGGCGTTTTGAACAGAATATTCAGATCCGCCGGGGCCGTTAGCCACGCGTTATCGAGAATTTCTTGTTCCAGTTGACCTTTTTCCCAGGAGGCATAACCCAGAGCCACCAATACGTCAGACGGTTGTTTATCGGTGCCGAGCGTTTCCAGCACATCGCGGGAAGTGGTCATCACTGTGTTGTCTGAAATGCGAATGCTGGAAGCAAAATTGGAGGGCGGAGTATGCAAAATAAACCCGCGATCTTCAGCCAGCGGACCGCCGAGCATAACCGGTTTATCCAGACGGATTGATTCATCACGCGGCTCCGGCGTGATCTTCAGCTTTTCCAGAATCCCTTCAATTTTGAGATTTTCCAGCGGCTTGTTGACGATGATCCCCATTGCACCATTGGTATTATGTTCGCAAATGTAGACCACGGAACGACGGAAAATCGGATCCTGGAGAGCAGGCATGGCAATAAGAAAGTGATGCTGTAAATTCATTGTCAGAGGTTCTGTTTCCTGGTTCAAAAAAGCAACAACGCCCAGTATGCGTGGAAAGAAGGGCGCTGTCACTCAGAGTCTCAACGAGATCCTTCTCGCTAAGGTGGGTTACTGCTGCTGTAAACGTGCTTCGATGGCATCCATTAACATTCCGGTGATCGACACCGGAAACTCTGCTTCAATCTCACGAATACAGGTTGGGCTGGTGACGTTAATTTCAGTCAGACGGTCGCCGATGATATCCAGACCAACAAAAATCAGCCCTTTTTCTTTCAGCGCCGGCCCGATCTGACGGGCGATTTTCCAGTCACTTTCCGTCAGCGGACGAGGTTCACCGCGACCACCGGCAGCCAGATTGCCACGGGTTTCGCCCCCCTGCGGAATACGCGCCAGGCAGTACGGTACCGGCTCGCCATCCACCACCAGCACGCGTTTGTCGCCATCTTTAATGGCTGGCAGGTAATTTTGCGCCATGCAGTAGCGAGTGCCATGCTCAGTCAGGGTTTCGGCAATCACGCCGAGGTTTGGATCGCCTTCTTTCACGCGGAAAATCGACGCGCCGCCCATACCGTCCAGCGGCTTAAGAATGATGTCGCTGTGTTTCTCCCAGAACGCTTTTAGCTGCGCTTTATTGCGCGTAACCAGCGTTTCTGGCGTTAAGTCAGAGAACCAGGCGGTAAACAGTTTCTCGTTACAGTCGCGCAGGCTCTGCGGCTTGTTAACGATCAGCGTCCCTTTCTCTTCGGCACGTTCCAGAATATAGGTCGCGTAGATAAACTCGGTATCAAACGGCGGGTCTTTACGCATCAGGATCACATCGAGATCGGCCAGCGGCAGATCCTGTTCACCGACGAATGAAAACCACTCTTCGTAGTTCTGCTTCACGTTCAGCGTGCGGGTATGGGCGCGGGCTTCGCCATTGATCAGATACAGATCGCCCATCTCCATATAGTGAAGTTCGTAACCACGACGCTGTGCTTCCAGCAACATAGCGAAACTGGAATCTTTCTTGATGTTGATGTTTGCGATGGGGTCCATCACGATGCCGAGCTTGATCATTATTCTTCTCCGTTAGCCCAAATCGCCAAATCGTACTTGTAGCGCGGTAATGGCGGTGAGCGCAGTTGTTTCTGTACGCAAAACGCGAGGTCCCAACAGGATATCAGTAAATTGATAGCGGGCAGTCATGGCAATTTCATCTGCCGATAAACCGCCTTCCGGGCCAATCAGCAGGCGGACGCGTTCCACCGGTAACGGCAACGTATTGATGCTGTTACTGGCGCGCGGGTGAAGATTCAGTTTCAGTCCTTCATCCTGCTCTGCACACCAGGCTTCCAGATCCATCGCTGGGCGGATTTCCGGCACCCGGTTACGACCACACTGCTCACAGGCAGCAATTGCAATCTTCTGCCACTGCTGGAGCTTCTTGTTCAGACGTTCACTATCCAGTTTAACGCCGCAGCGCTCAGAAAAAAGTGGCGTAATGAGGCTTACACCGAGTTCGATCGATTTCTGGATCGTAAATTCCATTTTTTCACCACGCGACATCACCTGACCGAGGTGAATATGCAGCGGAGATTCGCGATCGTCGATCTTGCCTTCCAGCACCTTCACTTCCACGCTTTTTTTGCTGGCGCTGGTAATTTCGGCGTCAAAGACCTGGTTGCTACCGTCAAACAATTGCAACGCCTGCCCCGGCCCCATGCGCAGTACGCGCCCGATATGGTTGGCGGCATCTTCGCAAAGCGCGATGTGAGAATGGCTGGTCAGTGGTTCAGGATGATAAATGCGGGGGATACGCATAGTTAAAAATCCGCGTCGTCTCCCCACGCGGTTGTACGCGTGGGGTAGGGGTTAACAAAAAGAGTCCCGCTAGTGTAGGTTAGCTCTTTCGCGCCTGGCAAGCGCGTTGCACATACGGGTTATGATTGCCTTGCACCTTCGCGATGCGTTCATCGCGCTCGCACTCCCAGTCGGTAACCGGATACATCTTGTTCCATGCGTTGAACAGCTGCGTTTGCTGGCGAGAGAGTGTCAGGTTGTATTGGTCGCGCATATAGAAGTAGGTGCGCGCAATGGCACCGCGTGCACGCGCTGGTGGTTCGGCAGCTTTTTCTTTGAAATCGACCTTCATGGCGCATTGACCGTACTGGCCTTCGCCGCCATTCCACTGGCTGTACATAAAGTTGCCGCGATCGCCATTCACCTCACCGACTGACGGCTGCAGGTTATGCATATCGCTTTCCATCTTGCGATAGACCGGATCTTTAGCGCAGTTTTTACGTCCACCGTCCTGCCAGCACTGGCGCTGGTGACCGAACTGCCAGGCGGGAACGACGTGTTCCCACTCTACGCGGCTGGCTCGGTTTTCATTTTTGCGCACCTGATAGCCGCACGATTGCAGATCAACAACGCCTTTTTTGCCCTGCCAGTTAATTTTACATCCGCAATAAAACGTACCGGGCGCGTCAGCGTGGACTTTTACCGCCGCGGCTTTCGCCTGAGAAAAACTATTGATACCTTCGGCCAACGCCGGGCCGGAAAATGCTGCGCTCAGTACCACCGCAGCAATAGACAAATAACGGTACATCACTTACTCCGTGTTAAAACGAGCCAGCAACGTAGCGAAAGTTGTTTTGGTATGCAATCAGCCAGATCAGGAAAGTTCCTGATAGTTCAGATGGTTATTTCGCAACCAGCTGTTCACCGCAGTGAACACAGCGATAGACGGCCTCGCCACGAACTACGCGATTATGGCGGCGTACGGTAAGCTGATGCTCCTGGCACTTGCAGCGGTAGGGGAAGGTGTTGCGACGCACGGATTGCAGTTCGAACTGATGCGTACGACGGGCGGGAACGCCCAGCACGCTTTCCATCATCCACTTCCACTCTTTGCCATGTGGCGCTACGCGGCCGAAATGTTTCCATACCAGCAAATGTGCCAGTTCGTGCGGTACCACTTCTTCAATAAAAGCTTCACTGTTTTCCAACAGCAAAACGGGATTGAGGCGGATTTCATAGCTTTCCAGCCAGGCTGTTCCGGCGGAGGTTCCGCGCTGGGTGTAAGAGAGTTTTGGCTCCGGGTAGTTACGCCCTAGCTTCAGGTTGGCCTGGGCGAGTTTTTCCCGCAGGCGGCGCATAACGGCCTGCTGGATGGCGATAGGGAGACGGGATGTTTTCATAGCGGCAGAGGATAGAGCGAAGAAAAGATGACTGCAAGAGGTGGCTTCCTCCGCGATGGGAGGAAGCCTGAGGAGATTAATCGTGAGCGCCGATTTCGCGCAGTTTACGACCTTTCATCAGATTACGTTCAATATGTTCCAGCGAAACGTGTTTGGTTTCCGGTACCAGCCACAATGTCAGCAGGATAAACAGTACGTTCAGAGCCGCATACACCCAGAAGGTGTTGGCGTTACCCAGCGTGTTGAGCATGGTCAGGAACGTTGCGCCAACGATCATGTTGGCAATCCAGTTGGTGGCGGTGGAGCAGGTGATGCCAAAATCGCGGCCTTTCAGCGGCTGAATTTCGGAGCACAGTACCCAAATCAGCGGACCGGCACTCATGGCAAAACCGACAATAAACATCAGCAGCATGGCGATGGCGAAATACTGCGCTGACGGAGAGTGAATACCGATATGCATCATTGTACCGAGC
>NZ_CAOLGM010000078.1:0-20705 GCF_948475835.1 uncultured Escherichia sp.
GGTTAATATATGTAAAACATTTCATTAACATTAAGTTGATTGTTGCCTTTCTTTGTATTTAATTAGTTTGTTGTGCGGTAAGTGTCTGTTTAAAAATAGCTTATCTGGTATTGCATGAAAGTGATTATTTATAGCAGATGATTATTTACGGTGAGTTATTTTAACTGTGCGCAACATCCCATTTCGATTATTCCTGTTTCATTTTTGCTTGCTAGCGTAGCGAAAAACTTTTTAACAGATTGAAATACACCCAAAACAAAAGTATGACTTATACATTTATGTTAAGTAATTGAGTGTTTTGTGTGATCTGCGTCACACATTATTGAAAATCGCAGCCCCCCTCCGTTGTATGTGCGTGTAGTGACGAGTACAGTTGCGTCGATTTAGGAAAAATCTTAGATAAGTGTAAAGACCCATTTCTATTTGTAAGGACATATTAAACCAAAAAGGTGGTTCTGCTTATTGCAGCTTATCGCAACTATTCTAATGCTAATTATTTTTTACCGGGGCTTCCCGGCGACATCACGGGGTGCGGTGAAACCGCATAAAAATAAAGTTGGTTATTCTGGGTGGGAATAATGCATACCTCCGAGTTGCTGAAACACATTTATGACATCAACTTGTCATATTTACTACTTGCACAGCGTTTGATTGTTCAGGACAAAGCGTCCGCTATGTTTCGTCTCGGCATAAATGAAGAAATGGCGACAACGTTAGCGGCACTGACTCTTCCGCAAATGGTTAAGCTGGCAGAAACCAATCAACTGGTTTGTCACTTCCGTTTTGACAGCCACCAGACGATTACTCAGTTGACGCAAGATTCCCGCGTTGACGATCTCCAGCAAATTCATACCGGCATCATGCTCTCAACACGCTTGCTGAATGATGTTAATCAGCCTGAAGAAGCGCTGCGCAAGAAAAGGGCCTGATCATGAGTGAAAAAAGCATTGTTCAGGAAGCGCGGGATATTCAGCTGGCAATGGAATTGATCACCCTGGGCGCTCGTTTGCAGATGCTGGAAAGCGAAACACAGTTAAGTCGCGGACGCCTGATAAAACTTTATAAAGAACTGCGCGGAAGCCCACCGCCGAAAGGCATGCTGCCATTCTCAACCGACTGGTTTATGACCTGGGAACAAAACGTTCATGCTTCGATGTTCTGTAATGCATGGCAGTTTTTACTGAAAACCGGTTTGTGTAATGGCGTCGATGCGGTGATCAAAGCCTACCGTTTATACCTTGAACAGTGCCCACAAGCAGAAGAAGGACCACTGCTGGCATTAACCCGTGCCTGGACATTGGTGCGGTTTGTTGAAAGTGGATTACTGCAACTTTCCAGCTGCAACTGCTGCGGCGGCAATTTTATTACCCACGCTCACCAGCCTGTTGGCAGCTTTGCCTGCAGCTTATGTCAACCGCCATCCCGGGCAGTAAAAAGACGTAAACTTTCCCAGAATCCTGCCGATATTATCCCACAACTGCTGGATGAACAGAGAGTACAGGCTGTTTAACTGATACGGTGAGGCGCAACATTCCAGCAGCGGTAACGACGTACCGCTGCTTTTTTTTGCCCCAATCGCGCGTTAACGCCTGACGACTGAACATCCTGTCATGGTCAACAGTGGAAGGATGATGTCGTGCTTATCTTATTAGGTTACCTGGTTGTTCTCGGTACAGTTTTCGGCGGTTATTTGATGACCGGTGGAAGCCTTGGAGCACTCTATCAACCCGCTGAACTGGTGATTATTGCCGGTGCAGGGATTGGGTCGTTTATCGTCGGCAATAATGGCAAAGCGATTAAAGGCACGCTGAAGGCGCTGCCGTTGCTGTTTCGTCGCTCCAAATACACCAAAGCAATGTATATGGATCTGCTGGCTCTGCTTTATCGGTTGATGGCGAAATCGCGGCAGATGGGGATGTTTTCGCTGGAACGTGATATTGAAAATCCCCGTGAGAGCGAGATCTTCGCCAGCTACCCACGCATCCTCGCGGATAGCGTCATGCTTGATTTTATCGTCGATTATCTGCGTCTGATTATCAGCGGTCATATGAACACCTTCGAAATCGAAGCCCTGATGGATGAAGAGATTGAGACGCACGAAAGCGAGGCAGAAGTCCCGGCGAACAGTCTGGCGCTGGTCGGGGACTCACTTCCGGCGTTTGGTATTGTCGCGGCTGTAATGGGGGTCGTTCACGCGTTAGGTTCAGCCGATCGTCCTGCCGCCGAGCTGGGTGCGCTTATCGCACATGCGATGGTGGGGACTTTCCTCGGCATTTTATTGGCTTACGGATTTATTTCCCCATTAGCGAGTGTTTTACGTCAGAAAAGCGCCGAAACCAGCAAAATGATGCAGTGCGTCAAAGTCACTCTGCTTTCTAATCTGAACGGTTACGCACCGCCTATCGCCGTTGAGTTTGGTCGCAAAACGCTCTATTCCAGCGAACGTCCGTCGTTTATTGAACTGGAAGAGCATGTGCGTGCGGTGAAAAATCCGCAACAACAGACGACAACCGAGGAAGCATGAAGAATCAAGCGCATCCGATTATTGTCGTCAAACGACGCAAAGCCAAAAGCCACGGGGCAGCACATGGATCGTGGAAGATTGCTTATGCCGACTTTATGACTGCGATGATGGCCTTTTTTCTGGTGATGTGGCTGATCTCCATCTCCAGCCCAAAAGAGCTGATTCAGATTGCGGAGTACTTCCGGACTCCACTGGCGACTGCGGTTACGGGCGGCGATCGCATTTCTAATAGTGAAAGCCCAATTCCCGGCGGTGGTGATGATTACACCCAAAGCCAGGGGGAAGTGAATAAGCAGCCGAACATCGAAGAGCTGAAAAAACGCATGGAGCAAAGTCGATTGCGGAAATTGCGGGGTGATCTCGACCAGTTGATAGAGTCCGATCCGAAACTGCGGGCGTTACGTCCCCATCTCAAAATCGATCTGGTCCAGGAAGGTCTACGTATTCAGATCATCGATAGCCAGAATCGCCCGATGTTTAGAACCGGCAGTGCCGATGTCGAACCCTATATGCGCGACATTCTGCGTGCCATTGCGCCTGTACTGAACGGTATTCCCAACCGTATTAGCCTTTCAGGTCATACCGATGATTTCCCCTACGCCAGCGGTGAGAAAGGATATAGCAACTGGGAGCTTTCTGCCGATCGGGCCAATGCATCCCGCCGCGAACTGATGGTCGGAGGGTTGGATAGCGGCAAAGTGTTACGTGTCGTCGGCATGGCGGCAACGATGCGCTTAAGCGATCGCGGACCTGATGATGCCGTCAACCGTCGCATCAGCCTGCTGGTACTGAACAAACAAGCCGAACAGGCCATTTTGCATGAAAACGCCGAAAGCCAGAATGAGCCAGTAAGCGCCCTGGAAAAACCTGAGGTTGCACCACAGGTCAGTGTTCCCACAATGCCATCAGCCGAACCGAGGTGACAGCGTGAGCATGGATATAAGCGATTTTTATCAGACATTTTTTGATGAAGCGGACGAACTGTTGGCTGACATGGAGCAGCATCTGCTGGTTTTGCAGCCGGAAGCGCCAGATGCCGAACAATTGAATGCCATCTTTCGGGCTGCCCACTCGATCAAAGGAGGGGCAGGAACTTTTGGCTTCAGCGTTTTGCAGGAAACCACGCATCTGATGGAAAACCTGCTCGATGAAGCCAGACGAGGTGAGATGCAACTCAACACCGACATTATCAATCTGTTTTTGGAAACGAAGGACATCATGCAAGAACAGCTCGACGCTTATAAACAGTCGCAAGAGCCGGATGCCGCCAGCTTCGATTATATCTGCCAGGCCTTGCGTCAACTGGCATTAGAAGCGAAAGGCGAAACGCCATCCGCAGTGACCCGATTAAGTGTGGTTGCCAAAAGTGAACCGCAAGATGAGCAGAGTCGCAGTCAGTCGCCGCGACGAATTATCCTTTCGCGCCTGAAGGCCGGGGAAGTCGACCTGCTGGAAGAAGAACTGGGACATCTGACAACGTTAACTGACGTGGTGAAAGGGGCGGATTCGCTCTCGGCAATATTACCGGGCGACATCGCCGAAGATGACATCACAGCGGTACTCTGTTTTGTGATTGAAGCCGATCAGATTACCTTTGAAACAGTAGAAGTCTCGCCAAAAATATCCACCCCACCAGTGCTTAAACTGGCAGCCGAACAAGCGCCAACCGGCCGCGTGGAGCGGGAAAAAACGACGCGCAGCAATGAATCCACCAGCATCCGTGTAGCGGTAGAAAAGGTTGATCAATTAATTAACCTCGTCGGCGAGCTGGTTATCACCCAGTCCATGCTTGCCCAGCGTTCCAGCGAACTGGACCCGGTTAATCATGGTGATTTGATAACCAGCATGGGGCAGTTACAACGTAACGCCCGTGATTTGCAGGAATCAGTGATGTCGATTCGCATGATGCCGATGGAATATGTTTTTAGTCGCTATCCCCGGCTGGTGCGTGATCTGGCGGGAAAACTCGGCAAGCAGGTAGAACTGACGCTGGTGGGCAGTTCTACTGAACTCGACAAAAGCCTGATAGAACGCATTATCGACCCGCTGACCCACCTGGTACGCAATAGCCTCGATCACGGTATTGAACTGCCAGAAAAACGGCTCGCCGCAGGTAAAAACAGCGTCGGAAATTTAATTCTGTCTGCCGAACATCAGGGCGGCAACATTTGCATTGAAGTGACCGACGATGGGGCGGGGCTAAACCGTGAGCGAATTCTGGCAAAAGCGGCCTCGCAAGGTTTGACTGTCAGCGAAAACATGAGCGACGACGAAGTTGCAATGCTGATATTTGCACCTGGCTTCTCCACGGCGGAGCAGGTCACCGACGTCTCCGGGCGCGGCGTCGGCATGGACGTCGTTAAACGTAATATCCAGGAGATGGGCGGTCATGTCGAAATCCAGTCGAAGCAGGGTACTGGCACTACGATCCGCATTTTACTGCCGCTGACGTTGGCCATCCTCGACGGCATGTCCGTACGCGTTGCGGATGAAGTTTTCATTCTGCCGCTGAATGCTGTCATGGAATCACTGCAACCCCGTGAAGCCGATCTGCATCCACTGGCCGGCGGCGAGCGGGTGCTGGAAGTGCGGGGTGAATATCTGCCCATCGTCGAACTGTGGAAAGTGTTCAACGTCGCGGGCGCGAAAACCGAAGCCACCCAGGGAATTGTGGTGATCTTACAAAGTGGCGGTCGCCGCTACGCCTTGCTGGTGGATCAATTAATTGGTCAGCACCAGGTTGTGGTTAAAAACCTTGAAAGTAACTATCGCAAAGTCCCCGGCATTTCTGCTGCGACCATTCTTGGCGACGGCAGCGTGGCACTGATTGTTGATGTCTCCGCCTTGCAGGCGATAAACCGCGAACAACGTATGGCGAACACCGCCGCCTGAATGAGTAAAAAGGTAACAATATGACCGGTATGACGAATGTAACAAAGCTGGCCAGCGAGCCGTCAGGCCAGGAATTTCTGGTATTTACCCTTGGTGATGAAGAGTACGGTATTGATATCCTGAAAGTGCAGGAGATCCGTGGCTACGATCAGGTAACACGGATTGCGAACACGCCAGCGTTTATCAAAGGCGTCACGAATCTGCGCGGCGTTATTGTGCCGATTGTTGACTTACGAATTAAGTTCAGCCAGGTGGATGTGGACTATAACGACAACACGGTAGTTATCGTCCTGAATCTCGGACAGCGGGTGGTCGGCATCGTGGTTGACGGCGTTTCAGACGTGCTTTCATTGACGGCGGAGCAAATTCGTCCGGCACCAGAGTTTGCCGTGACGCTTTCAACAGAATATCTCACTGGACTGGGCGCACTGGGCGACCGTATGTTGATTCTGGTGAACATCGAAAAACTGCTGAACAGCGAAGAGATGGCGCTGTTAGATAGCGCGGCGTCAGAAGTGGCGTAATTCTCCCGATTTCCTCAATTGAAATGAACCCGATGATCTGCGCATCGGGTTTTTTATTTCAATTTCGCGGCGGGTGGCATCAGCAATAAAGTTTCCCCCCTTCTTGCCGATAACGAGATCAACTTGTTTTCAGGAAGGTGCCTTATGATTAACCGTATCCGCGTAGTCACGCTGTTGGTAATGGTGCTGGGGGTATTCGCACTGTTACAGCTTATTTCCGGCAGTCTGTTTTTTTCTTCCCTTCACCATAGCCAGAAGAGCTTTGTGGTTTCCAATCAATTGCGGGAACAGCAGGGCGAGCTGACGTCAACCTGGGATTTAATGCTGCAAACGCGCATTAACCTGAGTCGTTCAGCGGTGCGGATGATGATGGATTCCTCTAATCAACAAAGTAACGCCAAAGTTGAATTGCTCGATAGCGCCAGGAAAACATTGGCGCAGGCAGCGACGCATTATAAAAAATTCAAAAGCATGGCACCGTTACCTGAAATGGTCGCTACCAGTCGTAATATTGATGAAAAATATAAAAACTATTACACAGCGTTAACTGAACTGATTGATTATCTAGATTATGGCAATACTGGAGCTTATTTCGCTCAGCCAACCCAGGGAATGCAAAATGCAATGGGCGAAGCGTTTGCTCAGTACGCCCTCAGCAGTGAAAAACTGTATCGCGATATCGTCACTGACAACGCAGATGATTACCGATTTGCCCAGTGGCAACTGGCGGTTATCGCGCTGGTGGTGGTATTGATTCTGCTGGTGGCGTGGTACGGCATTCGCCGTATGTTGCTTACTCCGCTGGCAAAAATTATTGCTCACATTCGCGAAATCGCCGGTGGTAACCTGGCGAATACCCTGACCATTGACGGGCGCAGTGAAATGGGCGACCTGGCGCAGAGCGTTTCACATATGCAACGCTCTTTGACTGACACCGTCACTCATGTCCGCGAAGGTTCAGATGCCATCTATGCCGGTACCCGTGAAATTGCGGCGGGCAACACCGATCTTTCCTCCCGTACTGAACAGCAGGCATCCGCGCTGGAAGAAACTGCCGCCAGCATGGAGCAGCTCACCGCGACAGTGAAGCAAAACGCCGATAACGCCCGCCAGGCCTCGCAACTGGCGCAAAGTGCCTCCGACACCGCCCAGCACGGCGGCAAAGTGGTGGATGGCGTAGTGAAAACGATGCATGAGATCGCCGATAGTTCGAAGAAAATTGCCGACATTATCAGCGTTATCGACGGTATTGCCTTCCAGACTAATATCCTCGCGCTGAATGCCGCGGTTGAAGCCGCGCGTGCGGGTGAACAGGGCCGTGGTTTTGCCGTGGTGGCGGGTGAAGTGCGTAATCTTGCCAGTCGCAGCGCCCAGGCGGCAAAAGAGATCAAAGCCCTCATTGAAGACTCCGTCTCACGCGTTGATACCGGTTCGGTGCTGGTCGAAAGCGCCGGGGAAACAATGAACAATATCGTCAATGCTGTCACTCGCGTGACTGACATTATGGGCGAGATTGCATCGGCATCGGATGAACAGAGCCGTGGCATCGATCAAGTCGCATTGGCGGTTTCGGAAATGGATCGCGTCACGCAACAGAACGCATCGCTGGTGCAGGAATCAGCTGCCGCCGCCGCTGCGCTGGAAGAACAGGCGAGTCGTTTAACGCAAGCGGTTTCCGCGTTCCGTCTGGCAGCCAGCCCACTCACCAATAAACCGCAAACACCATCCCGTCCTGCCAGTGAGCAACCACCGGCTCAGCCACGACTGCGAATTGCTGAACAAGATCCAAACTGGGAAACATTTTGACGAGTATTTACTAACGCGGTCATTGCCGCCTGATGGGGAGCGTTGATGTTTAATCGTATTCGAATTTCGACCACGCTGTTTTTAATTTTGATTCTCTGCGGGATCTTGCAGATTGGCAGTAACGGCATGTCTTTTTGGGCATTTCGCGACGATTTGCAACGACTGAATCAGGTCGAGCAGAGCAATCAGCAACGTGCGGCATTAGCGCAAACTCGGGCGGTAATGTTACAGGCCAGTACCGCGCTGAACAAAGCGGGCACTCTGACGGCACTTAGCTATCCGGCGGATGACATTAAAACGTTGATGACGACGGCGCGCGCCAGTCTGACGCAATCCACCACGCTGTTTAAAAGTTTTATGGCGATGACTGCGGGCAACGAGCACGTCAGGGCATTGCAAAAAGAGACGGAGAAAAGTTTTGCCCGCTGGCACAACGATCTCGAACATCAGGCGACCTGGCTTGAAAGTAATCAACTTTCGGATTTCCTCACTGCGCCGGTGCAGGGATCACAGAATGCGTTTGACGTTAACTTTGAGGCCTGGCAGCTGGAGATCAACCATGTGCTGGAAGCCGCCAGTGCGCAAAGTCAGCGTAACTATCAGATTTCGGCGCTGGTGTTTATCAGCATGATTATTGTTGCGGCAATCTACATCAGCAGTGCGCTGTGGTGGACGCGCAAGATGATTGTTCAACCACTGGCCATTATTGGTAGCCATTTTGACAGCATTGCTGCGGGTAATCTGGCGCGTCCGATTGCGGTATATGGTCGTAATGAGATCACCGCCATTTTTGCCAGCCTGAAGACCATGCAGCAGGCTTTGCGTGGGACGGTGAGTGATGTGCGTAAGGGAAGCCATGAGATGCACATTGGGATCGCGGAGATTGTCGCAGGCAATAACGATCTCTCAAGTCGTACCGAACAGCAGGCGGCATCGCTGGCACAAACGGCCGCCAGTATGGAGCAATTAACCGCCACGGTAGGGCAAAACGCCGATAACGCACGACAGGCGTCGGAACTGGCAAAAAATGCCGCGACAACGGCGCAGGCGGGCGGTGTTCAGGTCAGTACCATGACTCACACCATGCAGGAGATCGCCACCAGCTCGCAAAAAATTGGCGACATTATCAGCGTTATCGACGGAATTGCTTTCCAGACCAATATTCTGGCCCTGAATGCGGCAGTGGAAGCGGCTCGCGCCGGAGAGCAGGGGCGTGGTTTTGCGGTAGTGGCAGGTGAAGTGCGCAATCTTGCCAGCCGTAGCGCGCAGGCAGCAAAAGAGATCAAAGGGCTGATCGAAGAGTCAGTCAATCGTGTCCAGCAGGGTTCGAAACTGGTGAATAACGCCGCCGCGACCATGATCGATATTGTCAGTTCGGTGACCCGCGTGAACGACATTATGGGAGAAATTGCCTCTGCGTCGGAAGAACAACAGCGGGGGATTGAGCAGGTTGCACAGGCTGTCAGCCAGATGGATCAGGTGACTCAGCAGAACGCCTCGCTGGTAGAAGAAGCGGCGGTGGCAACGGAACAACTGGCGAATCAGGCCGACCATCTTTCGTCGCGTGTGGCGGTATTTACCCTTGAAGAACATGAAGTAGCACGACATGAGTCGGCGCAGTTACAAATTGCGCCAGTGGTATCCTGAAGTGATTGAGAAGGCGCTATGACTTCATCTCTGCCCTGTGGGCAAACGTCTTTATTGTTACAGATGACCGAGCGCCTGGCGCTTTCCGACGCGCATTTTCGGCGGATAAGTCAATTGATCTATCAACGAGCCGGGATCGTTCTGGCTGACCATAAACGCGACATGGTTTACAACCGACTGGTTCGTCGTTTGCGTTCGCTGGGACTAACGGATTTCGGTCATTATCTGAACTTGCTGGAATCTAATCAGCACAGCGGTGAGTGGCAGGCGTTTATCAATTCGCTGACCACGAATCTGACGGCATTTTTCCGTGAGGCACACCATTTCCCTCTGCTCGCGGATCACGCACGTCGCCGTTCTGGCGAGTATCGCGTATGGAGCGCGGCGGCTTCGACCGGCGAAGAGCCGTACAGCATTGCGATGACGCTGGCTGACACATTGGGCACCGCGCCCGGACGCTGGAAAGTGTTTGCCAGTGATATCGACACCGAAGTGCTGGAAAAAGCCAGAAGCGGTATTTATCGCCATGAAGAGTTGAAAAACCTGACGCCGCAGCAACTGCAACGGTATTTCATGCGAGGGACGGGACCGCATGAAGGGCTGGTACGCGTGCGTCAGGAGCTGGGGAACTATGTTGATTTTGCCCCGCTGAATTTACTGGCGAAACAGTACACCGTGCCGGGGCCGTTTGATGCGATCTTCTGTCGTAACGTCATGATCTACTTCGATCAAACTACCCAGCAGGAGATTTTGCGCCGCTTTGTTCCGCTCCTTAAACCCGACGGATTGCTGTTTGCGGGTCACTCTGAAAACTTTAGCCACCTTGAGCGCCGCTTCACGCTGCGTGGTCAGACGGTGTATGCGCTAAGTAAGGATTAACGATGAGCAAAATCAGGGTGTTATCTGTCGATGATTCGGCACTGATGCGCCAGATCATGACAGAAATCATCAACAGCCATAGCGACATGGAAATGGTGGCGACCGCCCCTGATCCGCTGGTTGCGCGTGATTTGATTAAGAAATTCAATCCCGATGTATTGACGCTGGATGTTGAAATGCCGCGGATGGACGGACTGGATTTCCTCGAAAAATTAATGCGTTTGCGTCCAATGCCCGTTGTGATGGTTTCTTCCCTGACCGGCAAAGGGTCAGAGGTCACGCTGCGCGCGCTGGAGCTGGGGGCGATAGATTTTGTCACCAAACCGCAACTGGGTATTCGCGAAGGAATGCTGGCGTATAGCGAAATGATTGCTGAAAAGGTGCGAACAGCAGCAAAGGCGAGCCTTGCAGCACATAAGCCATTGTCGGCACCGACAACGCTGAAGGCAGGGCCGTTGTTGAGTTCTGAAAAACTGATTGCGATTGGTGCTTCAACGGGTGGAACTGAGGCCATTCGTCACGTACTGCAACCGTTGCCGCTTTCCAGCCCGGCACTGTTAATTACCCAGCATATGCCGCCCGGTTTCACCCGCTCTTTTGCCGACAGACTTAATAAGCTTTGCCAGATCGGGGTTAAAGAAGCCGAAGACGGAGAACGTGTCTTGCCGGGGCATGCCTATATTGCGCCGGGCGATCGGCATATGGAGCTGGCGCGTAGTGGCGCAAATTACCAAATCAAAATTCATGATGGCCCGGCGGTTAACCGTCATCGGCCTTCGGTAGATGTGTTGTTCCATTCTGTCGCCAAACAGGCGGGGCGTAATGCGGTTGGGGTGATCCTGACCGGTATGGGCAACGACGGCGCGGCAGGAATGTTGGCGATGCGTCAGGCGGGGGCATGGACCCTTGCGCAAAACGAAGCAAGTTGCGTGGTGTTCGGCATGCCGCGCGAGGCCATCAATATGGGTGGTGTTTGCGAAGTGGTCGATCTTAGCCAGGTAAGCCAGCAAATGTTGGCAAAAATTAGTGCCGGACAGGCGATACGTATTTAAATCAGGAGTGTGAAATGGCGGATAAAGAACTTAAATTTTTGGTTGTGGATGACTTTTCCACCATGCGACGCATAGTGCGTAACCTGCTGAAAGAGCTGGGATTCAATAATGTTGAGGAAGCGGAAGATGGCGTCGACGCTCTCAATAAGTTGCAGGCAGGCGGTTATGGATTTGTTATCTCCGACTGGAACATGCCCAACATGGATGGCCTGGAATTGCTGAAAACAATTCGTGCGGATGGCGCGATGTCAGCATTGCCAGTGTTAATGGTGACTGCAGAAGCGAAGAAAGAGAACATCATTGCTGCGGCGCAAGCGGGGGCCAGTGGCTATGTGGTGAAGCCATTTACCGCCGCGACGCTGGAGGAAAAACTCAACAAAATCTTTGAGAAACTGGGCATGTGAGGATGCGACTATGATGCAACCATCAATCAAACCTGCTGACGAGCATTCAGCTGGCGATATCATTGCGCGCATCGGCAGCCTGACGCGTATGCTGCGCGACAGTTTGCGGGAACTGGGGCTGGATCAGGCCATTGCCGAAGCGGCGGAAGCCATCCCCGATGCGCGCGATCGTTTGTACTATGTTGTGCAGATGACCGCCCAGGCTGCGGAGCGGGCGCTGAACAGTGTTGAGGCGTCACAACCGCATCAGGATCAAATGGAGAAATCAGCAAAAGCGTTAACCCAACGTTGGGATGACTGGTTTGCCGATCCGATTGACCTTGCCGACGCCCGTGAACTGGTAACAGATACACGACAATTTCTGGCAGATGTACCCGCGCATACCAGCTTTACTAACGCGCAACTGCTGGAAATCATGATGGCGCAGGATTTTCAGGATCTCACCGGGCAGGTCATTAAGCGGATGATGGATGTCATTCAGGAGATCGAACGCCAGTTGCTGATGGTGCTGTTGGAAAACATCCCGGAACAGGAGTCGCGTCCAAAACGTGAAAACCAGAGTTTGCTTAATGGACCTCAGGTCGATACCAGCAAAGCCGGTGTGGTAGCCAGTCAGGATCAGGTGGACGATTTGTTGGATAGTCTTGGATTTTGATTTGTATTGCCTGATGTGGCGTGACCACGTCATATCAGGCGGTCTGATAAGGCGATGACGCCGCATCCGACAAACGCACACTATGCTTGATGTGTGGCAGCAAAAGCCCTAAATCCCGCCTGTTTTGCCCCTTACTCAAACCATTGAACGCTTTGCGCTCTGGCAGCATTCACGCTTAATACTCTTTCCAGGATTGGCGACGTGTCTGACGAGAGCGACGACAAAACAGAAGCCCCCACACCTCACCGACTAGAAAAAGCGCGGGAAGAGGGGCAAATCCCGCGTTCCCGTGAACTGACCTCACTGCTGATTTTGCTGGTGGGCGTTAGTGTTATCTGGTTTGGCGGTGTGTCGCTGGCCCGTCGATTGTCGGGCATGCTCTCCGCTGGGCTGCATTTTGATCACAGTATTATCAATGACCCGAATCTGATCCTCGGGCAGATTATTCTGCTGATCAGAGAAGCCATGCTGGCGCTGCTGCCGCTGATTAGCGGCGTGGTGCTGGTGGCGCTCATTTCTCCGGTCATGCTGGGAGGGCTGGTATTTAGCGGCAAATCCTTGCAGCCGAAGTTTTCCAAACTCAACCCGCTACCGGGCATTAAACGGATGTTCTCGGCTCAGACTGGCGCGGAGTTGCTTAAAGCAATTTTGAAAACCATCCTGGTTGGCAGCGTGACGGGGTTTTTTCTCTGGCATCACTGGCCGCAGATGATGCGCTTGATGGCCGAGTCTCCGATTACCGCCATGGGTAATGCGATGGATTTGGTAGGGCTATGCGCACTGCTGGTGGTGCTTGGTGTCATTCCAATGGTGGGATTTGACGTCTTTTTCCAAATATTCAGCCACCTGAAAAAGCTGCGTATGTCACGGCAGGATATTCGTGATGAGTTCAAACAAAGCGAAGGTGACCCTCATGTTAAAGGGCGGATCCGTCAGATGCAGCGAGCTGCTGCACGGCGTCGGATGATGGCCGATGTGCCGAAAGCGGATGTCATTGTCAATAACCCGACCCACTATTCGGTAGCGTTGCAGTATGACGAAAACAAAATGAGCGCACCGAAAGTGGTCGCTAAAGGTGCAGGGCTGGTCGCGCTGCGCATTCGTGAAATTGGCGCTGAAAATAACGTCCCGACGCTTGAAGCGCCGCCGCTGGCGCGAGCGCTGTATCGACATGCGGAGATTGGTCAACAAATCCCGGGTCAACTGTACGCCGCGGTGGCGGAAGTGCTGGCCTGGGTCTGGCAACTGAAACGCTGGCGTCTGGCTGGTGGACAGCGCCCTGTACAACCTACTCATCTTCCGGTGCCGGAAGCCCTGGATTTTATTAACGAGAAACCGACCCATGAGTAATCTGGCCGCGATGCTGCGCCTGCCCGCAAACCTGAAATCGACACAATGGCAGATCCTTGCCGGACCGATTTTGATCCTGTTGATCTTGTCGATGATGGTGCTGCCACTGCCCGCATTCATACTCGACCTGTTGTTTACCTTCAATATTGCCTTGTCGATCATGGTGTTGCTGGTGGCGATGTTTACCCAGCGCACGCTTGAGTTTGCTGCGTTTCCGACCATTCTGTTGTTTACTACGTTGTTGCGTCTGGCACTTAACGTGGCTTCAACCCGTATCATTTTGATGGAAGGGCATACCGGCGCGGCGGCGGCTGGGAAGGTGGTCGAAGCATTCGGTCACTTCCTCGTTGGTGGCAATTTCGCTATCGGTATCGTGGTGTTTGTCATTCTCGTGATCATCAACTTTATGGTCATTACCAAAGGTGCCGGGCGTATCGCAGAAGTGGGTGCGCGCTTTGTTCTCGATGGTATGCCGGGTAAGCAGATGGCGATTGACGCCGACCTTAACGCTGGATTGATTGGTGAAGATGAGGCGAAAAAACGCCGCTCCGAAGTGACTCAGGAAGCCGATTTTTACGGCTCAATGGACGGGGCAAGTAAGTTTGTTCGCGGCGATGCCATCGCCGGGATCCTCATCATGGTCATTAACGTTGTCGGCGGGTTGCTGGTCGGCGTGCTGCAACATGGCATGAGCATGGGACACGCGGCGGAAAGTTATACGCTATTGACCATTGGCGACGGTCTGGTGGCACAAATTCCGGCGCTGGTGATTTCTACCGCCGCGGGGGTCATCGTTACGCGTGTCAGCACCGATCAGGATGTTGGCGAGCAGATGGTGAATCAGCTTTTCAGTAACCCAAGCGTTATGTTGTTAAGCGCCGCCGTGCTCGGTTTACTCGGCCTGGTGCCTGGAATGCCGAACCTGGTATTTTTGCTGTTCACTGCCGGATTGCTGGGGCTGGCCTGGTGGATACGCGGACGCGAACAAAAAGCGCCTGCCGAACCCAAACCGGTAAAAATGGCAGAGAATAATACCGTTGTCGAAGCGACGTGGAACGATGTACAACTGGAAGATTCTCTGGGAATGGAAGTGGGTTATCGACTGATCCCGATGGTCGATTTCCAGCAGGATGGTGAGTTGTTGGGCCGTATACGCAGTATCCGCAAGAAATTTGCCCAGGAGATGGGATTTCTGCCGCCAGTGGTGCACATTCGCGACAATATGGATCTGCAACCTGCCCGCTATCGCATTTTGATGAAAGGCGTGGAGATTGGCAGTGGTGATGCTTATCCGGGGCGCTGGCTGGCGATTAACCCTGGAACCGCTGCCGGGACGTTACCTGGTGAGGCGACCGTCGATCCGGCATTTGGCCTGAATGCTATCTGGATTGAAAGTGCGCTAAAAGAACAGGCGCAGATTCAGGGGTACACAGTGGTTGAGGCCAGCACGGTGGTAGCAACGCATCTTAACCACCTCATTAGCCAGCATGCCGCAGAGCTGTTTGGTCGTCAGGAGGCGCAACAGCTGTTGGATCGCGTCGCCCAGGAGATGCCAAAGCTGACGGAAGATCTCGTTCCTGGCGTCGTCACGCTCACCACACTGCATAAAGTGCTGCAAAATCTCCTCGATGAAAAAGTACCGATTCGCGATATGCGCACCATTCTCGAAACGCTGGCGGAACATGCGCCCATCCAAAGCGATCCACATGAATTAACCGCCGTCGTGCGCGTGGCGTTGGGACGGGCGATTACCCAGCAGTGGTTTCCTGGCAAAGATGAAGTCCATGTTATTGGCCTCGATACACCGCTGGAACGTTTGTTACTACAGGCGCTGCAGGGCGGGGGAGGACTGGAGCCAGGGCTGGCGGATCGTTTACTGGCGCAAACTCAGGAAGCGCTATCCCGTCAGGAGATGCTGGGTGCGCCGCCAGTATTGTTGGTGAACCACGCGCTGCGACCATTATTGTCTCGCTTCCTGCGCCGCAGCTTGCCGCAGTTAGTGGTCCTGTCGAATCTGGAACTGTCTGATAACCGACATATCCGCATGACGGCGACAATTGGCGGCAAATAATGAGAACCTTATTAGCAATATTATTGTTTCCGCTGCTGGTGCAAGCCGCCGGGGAGGGGATGTGGCAGGCAAGTAGTGTAGGAATTACGCTAAATCATCGCGGTGAGTCGATGTCGTCTGCGCCTCTTTCTACGCGACAACCTGCTTCAGGATTGATGACGCTGGTAGCGTGGCGTTATCAGCTTATCGGCCCGACACCTTCAGGACTGCGGGTTCGCTTGTGTTCGCAATCTCGTTGTGTCGAATTAGAGGGGCAGAGCGGAACCACCGTGGCCTTTTCCGGTATAGCGGCAGCAGAACCGTTGCGATTTATCTGGGAAGTGCCAGGCGGTGGGCGGTTAATTCCACCGCTAAAGGTACAACGTAATGAAGTGATTGTGAATTATCGCTGAAGGACAAAAAAATTACGCGCTCGCGAGTATGTTTAATAACTCAGTGAAAAAGGCTCGATGTCTTGTTGCAATTATTTATCAGGAATAGCTTGCAACAAAACATGCCAAAAAGATGTGAATTATCCTCTTGTCAAAGGGCTTGGATAAAAATCTTCAGAGTTATGGTATAGCTGCAACTGGCGAGTTCGCGTATTGGTCTGTATGATCATACATGAGAGCCATTCTGATTCAGAATAAGGGTCACTTAAATCCTGAACGTCCTCATTTGAAAGGATTAATTCACATTCTTTGTCCCTAAAATCCAGCCAGGCTCGCTGTGATTTTTTAAGCAAGTTAAGTTGTTCGGTATCAGGTTTTTTTACACCTGTGCGTGGCACTTGTTCTATATAACGATAAGCTTCACCATAGGCTTTATTTAATTGCGCATCGACGAGATTGTATTCTTGTCGCAGGCATGATTTGATCACGTTAATGTCAGTATCATCATCTGAATTTTTTTGCCAACAATCTTTGATGGCTGAAATGTCATGGTCGTTTACTATAACCGTATCTTCTGCGTAAGCCTGGCAAGAGATAATGCCTAATGTTAATACAAGAAATTTAAACACTGCGGTATTCCTTAAATTCAACCGTTATCGTTTCCCTGGGGCCGGATATTACGCTTCTGGCCTCTTATCCAACAGTCAGAAAACAATGGCATGTCCATTTTCAGAATACATTTAGATGGCAATAAAAAAGCCTGATCAGGTAACCCTGATCAGGCTTTACTCTCACGAAAAATCGATTACATACGCTCTACTGTCTCAATACCCAGCGTATCCAGACCCAGCTTTAGCGTCTTCGCTGTCAGTTGTGCCAGTTTCAGACGGCTGTTACGCACTTCTTCGTTTTCTGCGCTGAGGATCGGGCAGTGCTCGTAGAAGCCAGAGAACAGACCAGCCAGATCGTACAGGTAAGCACACATCACATGCGGCGTGCCTTCACGGGCAACCACGGTGAGGGTTTCTTCAAACTGCAGCAGGCGAGCTGCCAGTTGCGCTTCACGATCTTCACGGATGATTACCGGAGCTGCAGCCAGTTGCTCTTCGTTAATTTCTGCCTTACGGAACACGGACAATACACGCGTGTAAGCATACTGCATGTATGGCGCGGTATTACCCTCAAACGCCAGCATGTTGTCCCAGTCGAAGATGTAGTCCGTGGTGCGGTTTTTGGAGAGATCCGCATATTTCACCGCACCAATACCAACCGCGTTAGCCAGTTTTTCCAGCTCGTCAGCTGGCATATCCGGGTTCTTTTCTGCCACCAGACGGCGTGCACGTTCCAGGGCTTCATCCAGCAGATCGGCCAGTTTCACTGTACCACCCGCGCGGGTTTTGAACGGTTTGCCGTCTTTACCCAGCATCATGCCGAACATGTGGTGTTCCAGCGGTACGGATTCCGGTACATAGCCTGCTTTACGGACGATCGCCCATGCCTGCATCAGGTGTTGATGCTGACGGGAGTCGATGTAATACAGCACGCGATCGGCATGCAGTGTTTCATAACGATATTTCGCACAGGCGATATCAGTGGTGGTGTAGAGATAGCCGCCATCTTTCTTCTGAATGATCACGCCCATCGGTTCGCCTTCCTTGTTTTTAAACTCATCAAGGAATACGACGGTCGCCCCTTCGCTTTCTACTGCCAGACCTTTGGCTTTGAGATCCGCCACAATTCCTGGCAGCATTGGGTTGTAGAGGCTTTCGCCCATCACGTCATCACGGGTCAGCGTCACGTTGAGACGATCGTAGGTGATCTGGTTCTGCGTCATGGTGATGTCGACCAGTTTGCGCCACATCTCGCGGAAATATTCGTCACCGCTTTGCAGTTTTACCACGTAGTTACGTGCACGCTCGGCAAACTCTTCATCTTCGTCGTAATGCTTTTTCGCATCGCGGTAGAAACCTTCAAGGTCAGCCAGCTCCATTTCACCGGCGTTTTCCTGCTGCTGCTTTTCCAGCCATGCAATCAGCATACCGAACTGAGTGCCCCAGTCGCCGACGTGGTTTGCGCGAATCACTTTGTGACCGAGGAACTCCAGAGTACGCACTGTTGCGTCACCAATAATGGTAGAGCGCAGGTGACCGACATGCATCTCTTTCGCCACGTTTGGCGCAGAGTAGTCAACCACAATGGTCTGTTTTTCTGGCGTAGAAACACCGAGACGATCGGACGCCAGCGCCTGCTGAACATGTTCAGCCAGGAATGCCGGATCAAGGAAAATGTTGATAAAGCCTGGACCGGCGATCTCAACTTTGCTGGCGATACCGTTAAGATCCAGATGAGTCAGCACCTGCTCTGCTAATTGTCGCGGTGCCATACCCAGTTTTTTAGCAACTGCCATCATGCCGTTAGCCTGATAGTCGCCGAACTGAACTTTTGCTGACTGACGAACCTGCGGTTCGCAATCCGCAGGCGCGCCTGCCGCAATCATGGCCTGACGGACTTTTTCTGAGAGAAGAGCCTGAATATTCACCGGAATACCTTACATTGATGAAGCGAGCAAAAATTGCCCGCACCAGTTAAAGAAATTAGGGCGGGAGTATACTGCAAATGGCTGTTTTCGTCAGCAACGTGCGCGTGGCGTATTGCCGTTTTCACTATTGCATCAGAAGCGGCGTGAAATCAGCGGTTGGTTGGCGCAGGGCAACAGGGTAAATTAACGCTTTTACTGAAAGACGAAGAGTGATTATGGCGAACTGGCAATCTATCGACGAGCTGCAGGATATTGCATCGGATTTACCGCGATTTACCCACGCATTAGATGAACTTTCCCTCCGTCTGGGGTTGAATATCACTCCGCTGACTGCCGATCACATTTCTTTGCGTTGCCATCAAAACGTCACCGCTGAGCGCTGGCGTCGCGGGTTTGAACAGTGTGGCGAGCTTTTGTCAGAAAATATGATCAATGGCAGACCGATTTGTCTGTTTAAATTGCATGAACCGGTACAGGTTGCGCACTGGCAGTTTTCTATTGTGGAGCTACCGTGGCCCGGGGAAAAACGTTACCCACACGAAGGTTGGGAACATATTGAAATCGTTCTGCCGGGTGATCCAGAAACGCTGAATGCCCGTGCGCTGGCTTTGCTTTCTGATGAAGGACTCAGCCTACCGGGGATCTCAGTTAAAACCAGTTCACCAAAAGGTGAGCATGAGCGATTACCGAATCCGACGCTGGCGGTCACCGATGGCAAAACAACTATTAAGTTTCATCCGTGGTCCATTGAAGAGATCGTTGCCAGCGAGCAGTCAGCGTAATTAAGGAGCAAAAATGGCATTACTGGAAATTTGCTGTTACAGCATGGAATGTGCACTAACGGCGCAGCAAAACGGCGCAGACAGAGTTGAATTATGCGCAGCCCCAAAAGAGGGGGGCTTAACGCCGTCGTTGGGGGTACTGAAATCCGTGCGCCAGCGGGTGACGATCCCTGTGCATCCGATAATTCGCCCACGCGGTGGTGATTTTTGCTACAGCGACGGTGAGTTTGCCGCCATTCTTGAGGATGTGCGCACGGTCCGCGAATTAGGTTTTCCTGGACTGGTGACGGGCGTTCTCGATGTTGACGGGAATGTCGATATGCCACGAATGGAAAAAATAATGGCTGCTGCCGGTCCGCTGGCAGTGACTTTTCATCGCGCCTTCGATATGTGCGCTAACCCTTTATATACACTCAATAATCTTGCGGAATTGGGCATTGCCCGGGTACTGACATCAGGGCAAAAATCAGACGCACTGCAAGGTTTATCAAAAATTATGGAACTTATTGCCCATCGTGATGCTCCAATCATTATGGCCGGAGCAGGAGTCCGTGCAGAAAACCTGCACCACTTCCTCGATGCCGGAGTGCTGGAAGTCCATAGCTCCGCGGGAGCGTGGCAAGCCTCACCGATGCGTTATCGTAATCAAGGATTGTCCATGTCATCAGATGAACACGCGGACGAGTATTCGCGTTATATCGTAGACGGGGCGGCGGTTGCTGAAATGAAAGGAATCATTGAACGCCATCAGGCCAAATGATTTTTACCGTTGCATCATGTCGCCCAATATGATGCTTGCTCGTACCAGGCCCCTGCAATTTCAACAGGGGCCTTTTTTTATCCCTGAGCAGTATAAAAAACGAACGATAACCGTGATCTGTTGAGCGGGTGACAGTGAACATAGCGTTGTGCTAATAATATTTTTTATATTCACATTGATTATGGGATTTAAATTGCTAAAACTGATAAATATATATTCTAAATAGCAACTGGGTTATTCCTTAGCAATTAATGATTACATTGTAATAAATCATATTCTTTATCGATTATTTCAGGCAGTGTTGTGCCGAGTTATGCAAGCGGTTAATTCGTTGTGTATTTAATTATACAATGATTTCGGTGTCCTGGAATTTATTTAGAGGAATCTATGCGAGGGAAAAAACGCATTGGGTTATTGTTTTTGCTGATAGCGGTTGTGGTTGGTGGCGG
>NZ_CAOLGM010000079.1:0-20681 GCF_948475835.1 uncultured Escherichia sp.
CCTTTGTCACTGCTGTACTCATCGGTTTGATTGCGCTTTTAGCCTGGCCCCTGAGTGAAGCAACCGGACGCATGTTTGGGTTAGGAATCACTTCCCCAACGGCCAATATTCTGCAATTTCTGGTCGCGGGTGACGTGAAATACATTAACTGGGGCGTTTTCCTGGTGTTAGGGATCTTCGTGGGGTCATTTATTGCAGCCAAAGCGAGCCGTGAGTTCCGCGTTCGCGCAGCTGATGCACAAACAACATTACGTAGCGGGTTAGGTGGTGTACTGATGGGCTTCGGTGCCAGTATTGCAGGTGGTTGCTCTATCGGTAATGGACTGGTTATGACTGCAATGATGACCTGGCAGGGCTGGATTGGCCTTGTATTTATGATTCTCGGAGTCTGGACTGCGTCCTGGCTTGTGTATGTTCGACCGCAGCGTAAGGCGCGACTGGCAACTGCTGCGGCAAATTAAGTAAGGTGTAAAGATGGCGATTAAAAAGCTGGATGTGGTGACGCAGGTCTCATAGAAGCAAAAGCAGCACTGGCAGAAATGGCCAGCGGCGATGAGTTGGTAATTGAGTTTGATTGCACCCAGGCAACTGAAGCAATCCCACAGTGGGCGGCAGAAGAAGGGCATGCCATCACCGATTATCAGCAGATTGGCGATGCAGCGTGGAGTATCACCGTTCAAAAAGCCTGACTCAACATTGACCTCCGCCGTACCAGCGGCGGAGGCTTCAAATTAGACGATCTCTTCCGCGTACTGCCAAAGCGCTTTTAACAGCGCCACTTTCTCTTTGTTATCGGCATATTGTTGTGCCAGCATCTGCAATTCATCTGCATAACCTTGTAAAAACTCGGGCGTGAAGACCTGGCGGCGGTGCTCCAGCCAGCGTTGCTGCTCGGCATAATCCAGCGTCCCCGGGAAGTTGCGCGCCCGATAATTGAACAACAGCTTTTCAATCCGTTTATCGACAAAAGTGATATCCAGTGCCGGTAAATTACGCGGCTCGGTTTCCAGCACAATTTTCATTGCTGCACGATCGGCGTCACTGAAAAAGCCGTTATAAAGCTGTGCATCCACGTTATCTGAAGGCGTAAACGGTTCGGCTTCCGCGAATATCGCCACCACTTTTTCGCGCACTTGCGGATTTTCACGCAGAATTTTCAGGTTATCGAGGCAATGCTGACGATTAATTCCCAGTCGGTCGGCATCTTCCGGGCGTAGCGTATTCGCCTGGGCCAGCACCGGACATTTATTGATATGCACCAGCTTAACCGGAACGGCGGCGTTATCGCCAAGATCGGTTTTTGCGGTATATAAACGCTCGCGCAATGTGTCGCTATCCAGTTCCAGTAATGGCGAAATGTCTCCTGCCAAATCCACCATAATTACGGCATTGCGATTTTCAGGATGCCACGCCAGCGGTGCCACCCAGCTGGTATTGCCGCGCCATGCTCCAAACATTCCGGAAACGTGCACCAGGGGTTTCATCTGCGGAACATCAATCAACGCCATCAGTTTGTGTTTATTACGATGGGTAAAGAGATAATCAAACAGGCGTGGCTGACGCGTTTTTACCAGCTTTGCCATCGCAATAGTGGCGTACACATCAGCCATCGCATCGTGGGCGTTGCTATGTTCAATACCATTCGCTTTGGTTAAATGCTCAAGGCGAAAGCTCGGTAGACCGTCATCATTTTCAGGCCAGTTTATTCCTTCCGGGCGCAGGGCATAACAGGCACGCATAACATCCAACAAATCCCAGCGCGAGTTATCATGCTGCCAGCTCCAGGCGTAAGGATCGTAGAAATTACGATAAAAAACGTTGCGTGTGACTTCGTCGTCGAAACGCACATTGTTGTAGCCCAGAATACAGGTCTTCGGTACGGTAAAAAGCGAGTGAATACGGGCGGCAAACGCGGCTTCGTTTTCTCCTTTCGCCCATGCTTCCTGCGGGGTAATACCGGTAATTAATACTGCTCCAGGCTGGGGTAAATAGTCATCCGCGGGCTTGCAGTAAAAGACTTCGGGTTCGCCGATGACATTGAATTCGCTATCGGTGCGAATGGCTGCGAACTGTGCAGGGCGATCTAACGCGGGGTGCGTGCCAAAGGTTTCGTAATCGTGAAACAAAAAGGTAGATTGTTGCTTACCGTCATTCATCATTAGGTTAAATCCGTTATTTCTGCTGTCTGCCAGAGTATCAAATATCACCGTGCTAATCAGCTTTAGCGCCACAATTTGGCAGCGAGTGGCAACAGATCATGTCAGATAAAAATGAGAGGGTAGTCACATTTTCTTGCACTTTATTCCAGCCAGTTCATAAGTATTTCCGTAAAAAGAACAGCTATTTGAAACTCCTGAGGGTTTGCTGTTGAAACGCCGTCTTATTATTGCTGCTTCTTTGTTCGTTTTTAACTTATCGTCTGGTTTTGCGGCGGAAAACATTCCTTTTTCACCTCAGCCTCCAGAGATTCATGCCGGGTCCTGGGTATTGATGGATTACACCACCGGTCAGATCCTCACCGCGGGTAATGAGCATCAACAGCGCAATCCCGCCAGCCTGACAAAGCTGATGACGGGTTATGTCGTGGATCGCGCTATCGATAGTCATCGCATTACGCCAGACGATATTGTCACCGTGGGGCGCGATGCGTGGGCGAAAGATAATCCGGTGTTTGTCGGTTCTTCACTGATGTTTTTGAAAGAGGGCGATCGCGTATCGGTACGTGATTTAAGCCGTGGTTTAATTGTGGATTCCGGAAATGACGCTTGTGTTGCTCTGGCTGACTATATTGCCGGTGGGCAACGGCAGTTTGTTGAAATGATGAACAACTATGCCGAGAAGCTGCATCTCAAGGATACGCATTTTGAAACAGTGCATGGTCTGGATGCACCTGGCCAGCATAGCTCGGCTTATGATTTAGCTGTGCTTTCTCGCGCTATCATCCACGGCGAGCCCGAGTTTTATCATATGTACAGTGAGAAAAGTCTCACCTGGAACGGTATCACCCAGCAAAACCGTAACGGGTTGTTGTGGGATAAAACCATGAATGTTGACGGCCTGAAAACGGGTCATACTTCTGGTGCCGGGTTTAATCTCATTGCTTCGGCTGTAGATGGGCAGCGTCGTCTCATTGCAGTGGTAATGGGGGCTGACAGTGCAAAAGGTCGTGAGGAAGAGGCAAGAAAATTACTGCGTTGGGGGCAACAAAACTTTACTACGGTGCAAATTTTGCACCGTGGGAAAAAGGTCGGTACGGAACGCATCTGGTATGGCGATAAAGAAAATATCGCCCTGGGAACAGAACAAGAGTTCTGGATGGTACTACCGAAAGCCGAAATTCCACATATCAAAGCCAAATATACCCTTGATGGTAAAGAACTCACCGCGCCAATTAGCGCCCATCAGCGGGTAGGGGAAATTGAACTTTACGACCGTGATAAACAGGTGGCGCACTGGCCGCTGGTTACCCTGGAATCTGTTGGGGAAGGCAGCATGTTTTCTCGCCTGAGTGATTATTTCCACCATAAGGCCTGACCTTTCTTTTGCAGCAGACTGGCAGGAGTGCGAGTCTGCTCGCATAATCAACACTCATTCCTTGTGGTTTTAATATTGCAACTATACTGTATATAAAAACAGTGTTAATGGAGGCGTCATGAACTACGAGATTAAGCAGGAAGAGAAACGTACCGTTGCAGGTTTCCATCTCGTTGGCCCGTGGGAACAGACGGTAAAGAAAGGCTTTGAGCAGTTGATGATGTGGGTAGATAGCAAAAATATTGTGCCGAAGGAGTGGGTTGCTGTCTATTACGACAATCCAGATGAAACACCCGCCGAAAAATTACGCTGCGACACCGTCGTGACGGTGCCGGGTTACTTTACGCTTCCCGAAAACAGTGAGGGCGTCATTCTGACAGAAATTACAGGTGGTCAGTATGCGGTGGCGGTAGCTCGTGTAGTCGGTGATGATTTTGCTAAACCCTGGTATCAGTTCTTTAATAGTCTCTTGCAGGACAGTGCTTATGAAATGTTACCCAAGCCCTGCTTCGAGGTTTATTTGAACAATGGCGCGGAAGATGGGTACTGGGATATCGAAATGTATGTTGCGGTGCAGCCAAAACATCACTAATTCATCTCAGGGCGGTGTGTTAACGCGATGACCACTCTTTTTTTTGAAAGCGAAAAGAGTAAGATGCGCCTTTCAATTTTTTCGCTCCTGCCGGGAAATTACACTGTTCCCGGTTTGTCCGTCGGATAATTCAGAGGCGCGCCTTCTGGCCGACAGATGAGTTATGAGCGCTTTTAATCTCATTACGGAGTTTCTGCGTGCGTGCCGATAAGTCATTAAGCCCGTTTGAAATCCGGGTATACCGCCATTACCGCATTGTGCATGGTACTCGGGTCGCGCTGGCATTCCTGCTCACTTTTCTCATTATCCGCCTGTTTACTATCCCGGAAAGCACCTGGCCGCTGGTCACCATGGTGGTGATTATGGGGCCAATCTCGTTCTGGGGTAACGTTGTCCCTCGAGCCTTCGAACGTATTGGCGGTACGGTGTTGGGTTCGATATTAGGTCTTATCGCTCTGCAACTGGAGTTAATTTCGTTACCGCTGATGTTAGTCTGGTGCGCGGCGGCTATGTTTCTTTGCGGTTGGCTGGCACTGGGCAAGAAACCGTATCAAGGATTATTGATTGGGGTGACGCTGGCAATTGTTGTGGGTTCCCCGACAGGTGAAATTGATACGGCGTTATGGCGAAGCGGCGATGTGATCCTCGGCTCTTTACTCGCAATGTTGTTTACCGGTATCTGGCCACAACGGGCGTTCATCCACTGGCGCATTCAACTGGCGAAAAGTCTGACCGAGTATAATCGGGTTTATCAATCTGCATTCTCACCGAACTTACTCGAACGCCCACGTCTGGAAAGCCATCTACAAAAACTCTTGACCGATGCCGTGAAAATGCGTGGGCTGATTGCGCCCGCCAGCAAAGAAACTCGTATTCCAAAATCGATATATGAAGGTATCCAGACCATTAATCGCAATCTGGTTTGTATGCTGGAGTTGCAAATCAATGCGTACTGGGCCACGCGCCCCAGCCATTTCGTGTTATTGAACGCGCAAAAACTTCGTGACACCCAGCACATGATGCAGCAAATACTGCTGAGCCTTGTTCATGCGCTGTACGAAGGTAATCCGCAGCCGGTTTTTGCCAATACGGAAAAATTGAACGATGCTGTGGAAGAGCTGCGTCAGTTGCTCAATAACCACCATGACCTGAAGGTTGTGGAAACACCAATCTATGGTTATGTGTGGCTGAACATGGAGACGGCACATCAGCTTGAGTTGCTATCGAATCTGATTTGCCGGGCCTTGCGCAAATAATTCCTGAACTTCAGAATCATCTTGCTGCTGCTTCGATTCAGCAAGGATAAAGGGTATGATAGTGAAAAGGGATAAAAGCATTGTCATCTGCGGCAGCTATGAGTAATGTTGGCCCTAACGAATAGCGGTTGCTTAAACGAATCCGACTCTCACATTATCAGGGGTATAAAAATGGAAACTACCAAGCCTTCATTCCAGGACGTACTGGAATTTGTTCGTCTGTTCCGTCGTAAGAACAAACTGCAACGTGAAATTCAGGACGTTGAGAAAAAGATCCGTGACAACCAGAAGCGCGTCCTGCTGCTGGACAACCTGAGCGATTACATCAAGCCGGGGATGAGCGTTGAAGCAATCCAGGGCATCATCGCTAGCATGAAAGGTGACTATGAAGATCGCGTTGACGATTACATCATCAAAAATGCCGAGCTCTCCAAAGAACGCCGTGATATCTCCAAAAAGCTGAAAGCTATGGGCGAAATGAAAAACGGCGAAGCGAAGTAATTCCTGTTTTATTCAATGAGGGTTGCCCGGCAACCCTCATTGCTCATTGATTCTTTTCTGTGTATCAAAGTCATCATTCCCATCTGATAACCTATCGAAATTAGCGACAGACATCTTCTGTATGCAGCAAGGCAAAAAGTTCTGTAACTCCATTGTTATTAACCGCACTGGTTACTAACACGTTGTGCGCTCCGGCTTCCCGTAACCAACATTTCACCAAAGATATTTGTTCCATGCTGGCTAAATCTGCTTTGGTTACTACTCCAATGACCGGGCGATTCATTGACGAGGTAAAGCCTGGCGAAAAAGGTGACCACGGTGCGTCCGCATTAAGCACCAGCGCGATAATGTCTGCTTCGCAGGCACTGACCAACAGTGCACTGTAGAGGCTGCGGTTTTCGAGGTATTCGCCTGGTGTATCAATGGTGGTCGGGGACCAGACGATTGCCTGCGTTTTCTGATAATGAATATTTTCGCCACGCAGACATTGCGTGAGTGACGTTTTTCCGCACTGGCTGGGGCCGATGAGCATCATACGTTGCATAACGTCAGGTTCGCGTAATGGGGCAGGCGGTAAAGCGCATCATTTCACCCAGCGTACGGGTAACCTGGCTAAGTGCATATTCGATCGCAGAAACATCACCAGTCAGCACTACGGCACCGGTAAAACGATCAAGAAAACCGATCTTTACAGCGCCTGATTTTGTGGCGATATCGCATGCGATGATAGATGCTTCGCTGGGGGTAATTGTCAGAATACCAATAGCGGAAATGGTGTCTGGTAAACCCAATTTCTTAAACAGATCCTTCCCTGGATTAGCAATGACATGTGCCAGCGTGACCTGCTTACCAGGGACATATTCCTGAATCATCCGTTCAGTTGTGTGCTGAGTTGTCATTATCCCTCCACCATCTGACGCCACATGGCTTCATGTGGACGGGCAATCACCGACCGATAGACCAACAAACCTTTTTCCCCCGCACGCTCGCTGGCGACAGAGACCGCGTTATTAACATCTGAAATATCGCCAGCAACCACCATGTAGCATTTACCGCCAATGCCAAAAGCCATATGTACGCGAACGAGAATGACATTCGCAGCTTTGACAGCACAATCGGCAGCGTCAATGCAGGCGGCGACACTCCAGGTTTCGACTACGCCGACAGCCCGGTGCTGTTCAACATGGTTAAGTCCGCTGATTGCAGAAAGGAGGCTGGGATGAATATTCGGCAGGACAAGACTGTCGACCAGTATTTCACCAGCAAGGGACGCTCCGCTGTTGATGGCCTGTTGCACCGCGCCCACATCGCCACCGAGCATCAGCAGAAATTTTCCGGGGCATAGCGTTTTGCTGACCAGTAACTCAACGTTGGCGCTTTTCAGCATGGCGTCGCCGGTTTCCATCCCTTTCGCGATACTGCTAAGTTCTAAAATACCTACCGCTTTCGACATGGTTAACCTCTCACAAGCGTAATCGCGTTTTCTGTCACATCGCTGACCATGCCATCAATACTGGCATGAATGGGGGCACCTAATGTGCCGTGTGGAATTTGACCTACACATTGCCCATGAACGACGCGATCGCCTTTTTGTACACACGCAATTGCGCTGGCACCGATGTGCTGGCGTAACAATAACGTCACTTTTTCGGGCTGAGGCACCTGTTCAGACAATGGCGCATCCTGATACCACGGGGTTAAGCCAAGTCTGGTTACCAGCCGTTTTACGGGAATCAGTCGATAATTTGCCATGGGATCTGCAGGATTTAAGGCACCTTCGTAGCGGAGATTTTGTGCGCGTAATTCCTGCTTAAGCAGGCGGTTTATGCGCATTGGTGAAATTCCTACCGGACAGGCGACACTGGCGCAGACGTTGCACTCTGAACAGGTGAGCGCTGTCAGTAACAGTTGCGGCGTGGCGAGCTGTTGGTAGTTAACCGCACGTACTAATAAATGGGGTGCCAGTTCGTGACCGATTAAATGACGTGGGCAGAGATCGGTACACAAGCGGCATTGCTCACAAACAGTTTTCGCGACGGCAAGTACGCTGCGGTCATTCTGCAATCGACGTTGGATCAGTGAATGAGAGTTGGGTAAAACCAGCAAGCCGCCAGTGGTTTTGCTGACTGGTGTGTCGAGCGATGTGATCAAACTTCCCATCATCGGCCCGCCATTGATAAAACCAGGAGCATCCACTGTTGCGCCGCCCGCCAGCGCCAGGACTTCACGTAAAGACATGCCGATGGGGACGGTTACCGTTATTGGTTTCGCCACTGCACCATTAACGGTGAGTGTGCGGCGCGTCACTGGATACTGTTGCTCGACGGCTCTGGTAATATTAAGTACGGTTTGAACATTATTGACCACCACACCGACGCTAACGGGTAATGCAGCGGGTGGAACGCGGCGACCAGTTGCCATCCAGATGGTCAGCACTTCGTCTCCTGCCGGGTAAACATCGGGCAAAATATGCAGGCGGATATCCGGTGGTAACAGTGGTGTGAGTGCGTTTATTGCCCGTTGATATTTCTCTTTCAGCGCGATGATTCCGCTGCTGGCCCCGGTGGCTTTCATCGCATAGTGAACACCGCGAAGCAGGCGGCTGGCTTGCTGCGCCATTAACTGTTGATCCACTTTCAACATGGGTTCGCATTCCGCCGCATTCACCAGGAAAGTGTCAACACGCGCTTGTAGCTTAATATGGGTTGGAAAACCTGCGCCGCCAGCACCCACGACACCTGCTGCTTGTACTCGCTCGCGGATGGTCTGGTCGTCGCAGGAGGTTAACTTGACGTTCATAACAACTCCTCGAGCAGTTCTGCAATTGCGGAGGCATCAGCCGCACGCGGGTTGGTACGCAACGTTGCATCCGCCAGTGCCGCCTGAACCATATCTGGTATGCGTATTGACCATTCTGCTTTTTTTTCTTTCAGCGCATTAGCAAGAGTCGGCAGCGTACAGGTTGTTTTAAGCTGCTCAATATGTTGAATAAGTGCATTCAGGCTGGCGGTGTCATTGGCGTTGTCCGGGCATAAATGGCACGTTTTCGCCAGCCGGGCATAGCGTTTGGCTGTGCGCGGATCGCCAGCATTAAAGCGGATAACTGCCGTGAGCAGGAGCGCATTCGCCAGTCCATGCTGCAGATGAAACTGTCCGCCGAGTTGATGAGCAATTGCATGGTTTAAACCGAGTCCGGCCTGGCTAAAGGCCATTCCTGCAAGCGTCGATGCATTATGCATTTTGCCACGGGTGGCAAGACAATCGCCTTTTTTCACTGCAGTGGGCAGGTATTGAAAAACAATTTGCACGGCTTTTTCGACCAGTGCATCCGTGAAGTCGCTGGCGCGAGGAGAAACATAAGCTTCAAGCGCATGGGTTAAAACATCCATCCCGGTATTGGCCGTTATCGCCGGTGGCACGCTGACGATCAGAGATGGATCAAGGATCGCGATATCCGGATAAAGTGCATTATCGAAAAGGGGATATTTAATCCCTTTCTCAGGATCGCTGATGACACAAGCACTGGTCACTTCGGAACCGGTACCGCTGGTGGTAGGAATGGCTACGCAGGTTTCAATTTCAATGCCACACTGGCGACCGAACCAGACAATCGCTTTTGCGGCGTCCAGGGCAGAACCGCCGCCAAAACCGATAACCACATCCGGGCGTAAAGTCTGCATTTGCGCAATGCCTTTCACCACGGTCTGGATAGTTGGGTCGGGCGTTATTTCGCTAAAAATACTAAGACGATTACTGTCGGGCAGCGCCTGATGCAACGTGTTAATGAGTGGTGAGCGTGCCAGAAAGACGTCGCAAATAATCCAGATGTGTTTATGAGAGAAACGGCTAATTACCTTGAGACTTCCCGGTCCGCTGTATAAACGCGTCTGCAGTGAAAAAGTATTCATTTCCGTTTCTCTAGCGAATTGAAAAGCCGCTGGTTAACACGCAGCGTCGTGAGCGGGCAAAAGTCCGTGCTGACGTTGTCCCTTCTCCGGTCGGTGTTGCAATGGTAAAGGTCGTAAAGCCTTCGCCGCCGACGCCAATACCCGCCCAGGAGGGGCCGTTTTTGACAAAGATTGAGGTTTGCATAACGCGTGCGGCAAGGTTGAGCCGTGAGACGTTCTGCGAGTGCATAATTGCCGTGTGGTGCAAGCCGTCTTCCACTTTCAGTGCCAGGGTGAGAGCGCTATCAAAATCGTTGACCTTCACAATGGGCAGCATTGGCATCAGTTGTTCACAAGTAACCCAACTATCATTGGCGTCGACAACAGCAATCAGTAGGCGCGGCGCTTTTGCGGGCAAAGGGAGGCCTGCCGCTTCCAGCAAGGCTGATGGGCTTTTCCCAACCAGTTTTTTGTTGGCGCTACCGTCTGGCAGGCAAATTGCACGCAATTTCTCAGTTTGCTCATAGTTAAGAAGAAGTGCGCCAAAACTTTGCATCTGCTGAATTAAATAATCTGCCACTGATGCCACGACAATCAGGCTTTTTTCAGCAATACACGGCAGGTTGTAATCAAATGAAGCGCCGTTGATGATGTCCTCGGCGGCTTTCACAATATCCGCCGTTTCATCGACGATGCACGGAGGGTTACCCGCTCCGGCACCAATCACTTTCTTGCCACTTTTCATTCCCATGGCGACGATCCCCGGACCGCCGGTAATCGCCAGAACGCTGATTTTAGGGTGCGCCATCATCTGTTCGGTGGCAGCAAAGGTCGGTTCAGATACGGTAACGATCAGGTTATGAATGCCACTACAGCGAAACGCGATGTCTTCGATTGTGGTAATCAGTTTTAACAAAACGTTTTTGGCACCCGGGTGTGGACTGAAGTAGACGCTATTACCTGCTGCCAGCATGCTGATGCTGTTGTTAATGATGGTTTCCGTGGGGTTGGTGCTTGGCGTGACCGAGCCAATCACCCCAAACGGAGAGTACTCAAACAAAACCATGCCACCATCACCGGTTAGTGCTGTGGTGGTTAAATCTTCAATTCCTGGCGTGTTATCAAGTGCCGCTTTGTTTTTTAGGTACTTATCTTCTTTATTTCCCATCCCCGTTTCTTTGGCGCTTTCTTCTGCCAGTTCGGTAAGGCGGGGCATTAATTCTTCGCGAATGGCGCTGATAATGGCGCTACGGGTTTTAAGCGGACACTGTTGAAAGCGTAAAAAGGCCTGGTGTGCTGCGCAGACCGCTTCATCAACAGTCTGGAAAATAGCGTTTCTTTGCGTTCGTGGTGTAGCGGGGACAAGTTGCTCGCGCAGAATATTGCGGATCAGTGTTTCTAATTCAGAGTTATTCATTGGTTTACTCCCACGTTAATTGCCGCCATTGCGCTTTGAGCAATATCCATGTCTTGTTCAACGCTACCGCCGCTGATGCCAAGCCCGCCAAGCAATTTTCCGTCACGCCAGAGGGGGAAGCCGCCACCAAAAGTGACGACTTTGCCTTGCATATGGCTTTCGAGCCCGTAAAGCGGCGCGCCGGGTTGCACGGTATCAGCAAGTTTGTGGGTTGCCGTTTTCATCGCCACGGCGGTCCAGGCTTTTTTCGGTGCCAGTTCACTGCTGACCAACAGGGCATCAGGCATCCGCCAGGTAACACTTTCTGTTCCGTTGGCATCAACAATGCTGATGACAACGGGAATATGCAGTTCATCCGCGCGCATTGCCGCACTACGAATGAGCTGGTGAAGATCCTGAAAAGTGAGCGGCATTGTGCGTTCCTTCAATGCTGGTATGTGGTTGGCTTCGTGATAACGTTTTGTGATTTCCTGAATCATCAGGTTTTGATGAGCAACGTTGTCTTCCACGCGGGCGAGGGCATACAGACAATCGGAAAGTCGGTTGATATAGTGCAGCAAAACATTCCGGACGGTGGTTTCCGTTGTCAGTTCAACCAGACGTCTTTCAGCCCGTCGAGCCACTGTGCGGGCGAAATGCATGCGGCTCGCGGCTTCACATCGACCAGGCAGAATGAAGCTGTGAACTGGGGGGACGGCGTTCATTGCGCTATCGATCGCGTTTTCCAGCGCAGCAATTTCTTCCGTACCGATGTAACGCTGTTGCGCTGACGGCTGTTCACTTTCACTGGCGAGTTCGGCGCTAAACCAAAATATCTGTTGTTGAATGGCTTCCAGTAAGATGCGATGGCTTTCGATGGCGGTGGCGCAATAACACAGACTGAGTGTCGCGTTCAGTTCATCCAGCGTGCCATAGGTTTCGACACGTAGATGAGTTTTGCTGACGCGCTGTCCGGTAAATAAAGACGTACTTCCTGAATCACCTGTTCGGGTATAAATTGCCATCTTTTAGCTCCTTAGCGCGAAAGCGTATCGACAATGCCGACCACTGCCAGGTCGATGGCCTCGTTAGGGCCTGAAAACACATGTCTGGCGCTGGAACCACTGCTGAGGAGTACCAACTCACCAACGCCTGCGCCGACTGAATCAACGGCAACTTCGTCGCCGGTTAATGGCGTGAGAGGCAGTTCGCCGTCAGCACTGATCCGGCGAACCAGCAGCAGTTTTTTCCCGATCAGAGAAGGTGATTTTTGCGTGGATACTACCGCGCCAGTGACTCGAGCCAGATGCATAAGTTACTCCTGCCTGATTAACTGAATATTTCGGGTAATTGCCGCTTCACGAGCCAGTGCGGTCACACAACATTTCCGCTGTAAAACCAGTATTCCCGAGCTTAACTGTGCGATATCGGCATAACTTAAAAGTCGATCACGATGAAGGTAGATCGGTTGCCCTTGTTCGTCGCACCAGCTTAGCGGTAGACGGGCGAGAGTCTTCAATTCAATGGCGTTCAGGAAATGACGCTGCAACGACAATTGAATGTGCAATCCCCAGGCTAACGCTTCGTGTATCTGAATTGCTGCTCGATCTGACGTTTCGTTCTCCGCAAGTTGTCGCAGCAGCGGCAGATCGACATATCGGATTTGTAATGACGCATACTGATGAACGCTCTCTTGAACGCTGGCGTCTCGCAGTTGAAAAACAGTCAGCACGAGTGTTTTTCCCGCACGTTGTTTAAGGCGAAAAACCACTTCGTCAACAATACGTTGCATCAGCATGTTATTCATGGCACTGACACCAGTGTGGCAAAAACGTCAGGGCTATCAGCGCCTGCGGCGTTGGCCTCATCGGTATCAATATGCATTTCAAGACGCATATCCGGAGAGACGCGAACAGTGACGTTTTCGAATATCAGTCGTCGCTCATCACCTTCAATGGCGACCGCCACTTTATCGCCATGCGTAACGCCATAAATCAGGGCATCCAGCGGAGACATATGAATATGCCGTTGCGCGACAATGACGCCAGATGTGATCTCCAGTTCCGCAAATGGGCTTATCAAACGAATCCCCGGAGTGCCGCTGAGATCGCCTGACATGCGTAGCGGGGCGGTGATCCCTAACGTTCTGGCGTCCGTCCGGGAAATTTCCACCTGGCTTGCATTGCGTAACGGCCCCAACAAGCGAACGTTGTGCAATTTGCCTTTTGGTCCCTCCAGCGTAACAACCTGTTCAGCAGCGTATTGGCCAGGTTGCATTAACGGCTTTTTCTCGCTAATCGGTTGTTCAGGAAAAAGACGCAAATAATCCGCTGATGAAAGATGTATATGGCGACTGGAAACGCCCAGTGGGATAGGGCGCTCGCGCATCTCATCCAGAATCTGGCTCACTGTTTCCTGCAAGGTTTGTTTATCCACTGCTACTCCCCTCGCTTGTTGGCGTACAGGCAAAGTGAGCGGGGCTCACCTTTTTGCCGCTGACATGCCGGGTCAAGACACAAATTACAACTGATAATCTCTGAGGTGACGGTTGTTGCTGGTGTTTTGCTTGTTTCAACCGTCACGGTCAATGCTTCAGTTGTGTGGGGCAGAATGCCGTCTCCCGGGCGGGCAATCACTTTGTGTGCGACAAGGCCATTTCGCTGTCCGGCGAAACTGGCTCCCGTCGCGATCGCCGCATTAACCGAGGCGACGTCACCGGTGATTTTGATGAGCGTCCAGCCTGAGCCATTGGTCTTCTCAAGGCCAACCAGCGTGATGGACGCGGCTTTTGCCATAGCGTCTGCGCAACTGATGGCGAGAGCCAGACCACTGACTTCAAGTAATCCCAGTGATTGCTTCACGCTGTGCTCCTTAGCAAATGGGGTTATGCCGATTTAGGTAAAATAGCCTCAACATCACTGTGTGGGCGCGGGATGACATGGCAGGATTTCACTTCGCCAACGGCGCTTGCCGCAGCGCTCCCCGCATCAACGGCGGCCTTTACTGCGCCAACATCACCGCGGACCATCACCGTAATCAGACCCGAACCAATCTTTTCATAGCCAACCAGTTGCACGTTGGCGGATTTAACCATGGCATCTGCGGCTTCAATTGCGCCAACTAACCCTTTTGTTTCAACCAGTCCTAGTGCGTTGTTCATACAGCGTTTCTCCTGTGGATTATGAGTGGCATTCCCTGAAGGGAATGCCTTTTACCAGGCGGGCAGCGTTATTGCCGATGCTGCGCCGGGCATGGTTATCTTGTTGATACATCAGCGTAAACAGTGGCGCTGATGCCGGTAAGTTTTTGTAATGCACAATCAGCTTTTCCCGGTCGCAGGCTATGCCAACCAACAGGGGGGACTGACGAGCAGCCTGCCAGGCGCTATCGATGACTTCACCTGACGGGATATGTTGAATGCGAAAGGGGATACCTTCCTCTTCAATGCCAAGAAGCACCTCATTCCATGTACTGATACAGTCACCTATTTCCGTAACGACAATAGCGGGCGTATGTTCTTTACTTTCCATGAGCCAACTCCCTGTGCCAGGAAATCAGTAGCCCGGTAGCTACCGCATTGCGCGGGCCTTCACTACCACGGATATTCCCCCGTCCGGCGACCAATCGATAATGCGCCAATGCATCGGTGACTAACTGCGGTACTTCGAAATCCAGGGAAGAACCGCCCACCAGAACGACGAACGGAATATCGCGAATATTTCCGCCTGGACTTACCTGACGTAGCGCGCGCAGGGCATTGGTTACGAAGACGCGCTCTTTCGCACTGCGGCGAACAGCACGTACTTTTTCCAGTGTTAAATCGCCGGGAATAGGCACCAGTTCGTCAGGTTTCACCACACAAACGCGGGCAAATACATGAGGGGACAGCGGAGTAGGGAAGAACTGAACGCTGCCGTCTTCATGGCGTAAATGGAACAGGCTTTCTACTTTTGCCAACGGGTATTTTTTGATTTCTTCTGCCAGATAACGATCATTTAAGCCCAGTTCCCTGGCAATAATCATCGTCACCATGTCGCCCGCTCCCGCAAGGTGAGTAGCTATCATTTCCCCTTTCTGATTGATGATGGAGGCATCGGTAGAGCCTGCACCTAAGTCCAGAATTGCCAGTGGACGTGTGGTTCCAGGGGTAGTCAAGGCCCCCTGAATGGCGGCTTCTGCTTCTGCGCCTCCGACCTGAACATCAACATGCAGTTTTTGCTTAATTTCACTGGCGATCATCGCCATTTGCAGACGGTCGGATTTCACCATAGAGGCAATACCCACAGCCTGTTCCAGTGAAAATTCACCTGCCAGACCACCGGTTACGCTGACGGGGACAGAGGTATCTATCGCCAGCAAATCCTGAATAAAAATTTCGTTGCTGGGTTTGTTGGTCAGTTCCGCCATGGTCTGGCGAACATGTTCCAGCATTCCGCCGATGTTGGTGCCTGGTTCTCCCGTCACGTTTTCCAGTTTTGGGCACTCACCGACCGCTTTCATAATGGCATCGGCACCAGCAGCTACATCAACGCGCGTTGTGCGCCCGGCAGAAAGCAGTTCGATATTTCCGGCGGGTATCGAACGGGCTTTAACGTCGCCAGAGGGCGTTTTCACTACCACTGCTGAACGGTTGCCGATTAGCGCCCGCGCGACAGGAACAATATTTTTAGTCTCTTCAGCATTGAGGGCGAATACGGTGGCAATCCCATACGGGTTAGACAGGGTTTCGATAACTTTCCCGGGAACGGCAACTTCAATTGCTGCCAGCATGCCGAGCGGAATACGATCGATGTAGAGGACTTCATCCACAATAGGTAAAGGAATTTCCAGGCGGTTATTGACCAGTACGCCATCGTCGCGTTGCAGAATAACGCCAGTCAGCTGATATCCGGCGCGTACGGAGGCGTTTATCATCGTCGCGATATCGGCAAAATCAAATGCCGATGACACCACCAGGATGTAAGGTGTGTCCGCCGGGCGTGTTAATAACTCTTGCGGAGTGATGGTGAGCCCTACGCCCAGCCCCACTCCGCCCGGAGTTTTCGGGTTGTGACCGATCATGGTTGATTCGGTGATGATAGTTTCAGTGATGGTTTCCATCGCCACATCACCAATGACCGGAGTTGCTTCGTTGATACGAATAAGCGAAATATCGCTAACATTGATGCCGACTTTTTTCGTTGCCTGTGCGAGCGCCTCCTGAATACCATGGACGTTACGCAACGTACCTTTAATTCCGGTGGTTTCCGCCAGGGCGCTACTCACGAACGACAACTCTCCAGTTGCACTGAGCGTTGCCAGCGCAACCTCTGTTGATGAGTTGCCGATATCAATGCCTGCTATATATCGCATAGTTCGTCCTTAATCGTCGCCTTTCAGTTTTTTGCGCTCGACATAAAGTTCCGCAGCTTCACGGACAAATGCAGCACAAATTTTGGCCTGATAACGCTGTTCAAGATCGTCAGCAATGGCAATAAGTTCTTGCTTAGTTGAACGATAAGGGCGTAACGCATTGTAGATTTCGAGGATGCGATCATCTGGTACTGAGGTAAGCTCAGCGGCGCGTTCAAAATTCATCGCCAGACGATCGCGACCAGCATCTCTGGCAATCGCAGCCTGAATACGCAATGTTTCAGGGGTAATGCGCATATCCAGGGCGGTGACGTTATCGCTTAGCACATTTTCCAGAGTGAAATCGTCGAGCGTTTTATTGGTCGCTGTTTTAACCCATTCCGGATGTTTATTTGCCAGCGGGTAATCCGTCACTTTGGCGCTCAGTATTGATGCGTTGGGGACCGCAGAAACAGGAGCTGCATCCTGTAAACTGTTCATGCGGTTCAACACGTCCCTGACCATCGACTCAATTGCATCGGTATTCATGAAGGTTTCCTTTGTTAAAACGTCACGCGCAGTTCTTGCGGTTTTTTGCCAGTGACCACGTACTTCGTCTCTTTAATATGCAAAATGGCAGATTTGGCCTGGTATTTCGGCCGCGCCATTTGATCGTTGAGGGTCGGCACCGGTTGTGGAGACTCGCGCTTCGCATAACGCGCGGCGTTTTTGCCAATCTGACGATAAGTATCCAGCGTCAACAAAGGCGCTTGTGGGAAAAGTTCCAGGTTAGACAAGGGAGGAAGTCCCTGCTGGTGGATAACCGTTGTGCCTTTCGACTGAATACCGATAGCAATACCTGAACCACTAAGACGATCGCCTTCGACTGCTACGAATGCGACATCGGACGATTTAAAGCAGCGAATCACACGGGCTTTAATGCCTTCTTCTTCGATACCGGCAATCACTTCGCGCAAGATGTTTTTATGCGGAATACCGATGATATTGACGGTTTGCGCCAGGCCGAACGCCGGGCCTACAGCAATAATGACTTCATCTTGCTGAGTGCCTTGTTGGGCTTCGCCAATTTCGGTCAGAAATTTTCCGGTATCTGGCGCGGAAGAGACAGTTGCAGAGACAGGTGCGCGAAATGAAACGGACTTGTCGCTGGGTTGCATTTCTGCCAGCACGTCTTCGATAATCTGACGCAGTAATTTTTCGTTAATTTCCATTTCTCACCCTTAGTCAATTTCGTTGGGATCAAGTGCACCGGGAATATTTTTGATCTCTTCCCAGCGTTCCCCTTGCAGGCGGTAACCTGTAGCCGGTCCGGCGTAATCATTGACGTCATTGACCGCAGAGAGCACTTGTCCGTCATCGACGATGATGGCTGAGGTATGGAGATAATCGCCGGTCAGTTTTGCTTTTTGCATGTTGAGCATGTCCTGGGCGACATCGGTAAAACCGCCTTGCGCCAGGGCTTTCACCACTTCCAGGCTGTTCCGGTTTTTATTGATAATCTCCTGGGCGAACTTGATGTCTTCCACAATATTGCGCTCAGGCATATCTTTTGAACCGTGGGCATAGGTTGCCGCTTCGACTTCTTCATCGGTAATAGGCGGTAGTCCCATACCGGCAAAGACAGCCTGTAAAGCGCGAGCGGCTTTATTGCGGATAGCGATAACATCTTCTTCGCGTACTGGTCGCAGCCCACCATCAACCTTCAGGTCACGCTGAATGACGTTGTAATCATCGAAGTCTTCAGCATCTTCGTTTGAACCAGCAAACATGTTGTCGTAGTTCGGCACAGCGGAAAAACCGGAAGAGATAAAGTCGGTGCCTGGCAGAAATTGCATCAGGAAACGTGCGGTACGGCGCATATCCGAGTGGGTAAAGGTCTGGTCATTACTGGAGGCGCATTCCAGATCCAGCGATGAGCAAATTAAGTTTTCCGCTAATACTGCGCGGATGCCTGATGGCACAGCTGATGGAACACCGATGCAGCTTACCGAACCATTCTGCAGACCCTGAACGCCTGCGGCTTTGGTGATGTAAATGCAACGAGCCTCGAGGTAAAGCATTGATTTGCCTTCCGCGTAACCCATCTGTACTTCAGAGCCGGAGCCGGAAGTAAAGCGCATTTTTAAGCCACGAGAAGCATAGGATGACGCGAGAAACCCTTTTGACCACGGGGTATCATCACCATCGGTGAAAACAGGTTCTGTACCATAGACAGAAATTGTTTCGGCGTAACAGGTGTGGCCTAACATACCGAGTTTCAGTTCGGTGGCTTCTTCCAGTGAACACTGGGTCAAGACGCCCGGACGTCCCACCTGTGAGCCGACCAGCAGGGCGATGGCGTTGAACGGTGCATAGCGAGCAACGGCAACGGTGGTTTCCTGTTCATCAAACCCGCGCCATGCGCCTTCAGCTGCGTCGGCGGCAATTTGTACTGGGTTATCTTTGACGTTGGTGACATGAGCCTGTTGTGATGGTGTTCGACGGGCGCGCATTTTCTGCATCGCCATCATCATCTCTACCACGTTCATCTGCGAAACCACTTCGACGATTTTTGCAGGCGTCATTGCTGTGGTAAGGGGAACGATATCGCTACGTTTGACATTTGGATCGCACAACATATTGGCAAGTTTTACCGAATCCATCGCGATGACTTCTTCGGCGCGCGCGAGATTGATGCCGTAGCGGGCGATAAAGTGGTCGATCAGGTCAAACTGGCTGGCGGGTTTTCCATCCAGTTCGGTAACGACGCCGTTAACAATTTTGATTGACGGTTTAGGATCGTTCGGGCTTTCCATCGCAATAAAGCCTTCTTCAATCCACTCTTTAACGAAACCGTCCTGGTTGACCGGGCGTTTTGCCAGTGCTTCAAATCTTTTCGATCTCATAAATCTGCCTCAGAGAATTCAGATGTAGGAAGGGCGATCGTTTTTCGGTGTATCGCCGAGAGTCGAAAGCACGGTTTTACCGATTTCGCGTGCGGAGATGACCGCCTGGCGGACTGCGCCGGAGTCACCCGAGATAATCAGAATGACTTCATTGCTGTAGCTGGTGCCTTGAGCGGGGGAGCTGTATGCCACAACATCCACATTGGCGGACTTCAGCGCGGTGTCGGCCATCAGAACACCCACAGCGGCTGGAGCGCCGACAATAACGCCGCAAGCCCGTCCCAATGGTGCACCAAACGCTTTTTCCAGTGCATAGCTGGCGCGGGCGGTATATTGCAGCTCAAGATGTCCGGCTTCGTTGGCATAGACATCGCCAAAGGTCCGATCGAGTTCTTTCAGGGCGACTTCAATACCGCGTTTCACGTCAGAAACATCGTTGCCACCTAAGAGGATCAATGAGCCATGTCCGGCACCGCCTTTAGTATCCCGAGGAAGTTCAATGCTAATAACTTCAGTGTTGGTGGCTTTTACCGCTTCATCAGCGGCCATAATGTGTGGCCCTGCGCCAATACGCGCACCCAGAATGCCAATGGAACGATAGCGTTTTTCAAGTTTCATCGCGTCCAACAGGGCGCTATCAACGTTCGCAATGACCAGACCTACAGTGTCGCCAATAGCGGTGCCAACAAATTCCGTTAACGTGCAGCTTTTTTCTGCCATAGCCGTCTCTCGTGTTTGATGAGTGGTTTCCGGGAGAACCTCATGCTCTGGCGTCGCTACGCGAGCGATGACCTGCGCCATGATCTGTTCGACCAGTTCATTGCTGCTCATGGGTTAATTCCCTTTGGTAAGATTTTTTCGACATCGGTATGTGGGCGGGGAATAACGTGTACGGCTTTTACTTCACCGACGTTACGCGCAGCTGCGGCACCTGCGTCTGTTGCCGCTTTTACCGCCCCGACATCACCACGAACGATGACGGTCACCAGCCCGGAACCTATTTTTTCGTAGCCGACCAGCAAAACATTTGCCGACTTCACCATGGCGTCTGCGGCCTCTATGGCGGCAGTTAAGCCTTTGGTTTCTACCATTCCTAACGCTTCTTGTTGCATAAAGACCTCGCCTGGATTTTTTTGACGATATGACTATAAAAAAAAGCGAGGAAAAAGAATGGCTGACTTAATCGGCTAATGAGAAAAATTAATAGAGAACAAATATTATAAAATTGCTTTTATGAACTATATGTTGTTAATTTATTAGTTGTTTTGTGGATATTTC
>NZ_CAOLGM010000080.1:0-20644 GCF_948475835.1 uncultured Escherichia sp.
CTGGATGAGAATGGGCGTTGAAGAGAGAAGATGTGCCGGATAGTTTATCCGGCACATGAACAACAGATTAGATGCTAAAGGAAGAACCGCAACCGCAGGTGCTTTTCGCGTTCGGGTTGGTCACGATGAAACGAGAACCTTCCAGTCCTTCGGTGTAGTCAACGGAACCGCCGACCAGATATTGCAGGCTCATCGGATCAACCACCAGGCCAACGCCCTGTTTTTCGATGGTCATATCGCCTTCGTTCACCTGATCATCAAAGGTGAAACCATACTGGAAGCCGCTGCAACCGCCACCGGTGATATACACGCGTAATTTCAGATTCGGGTTATCTTCGTCAGCGATCAGGCTTTTAACTTTGTTGGCTGCTGCGTCGGTAAACTCCAGCGGCAGTGCTACGTCATCACTCATATTTTGCTCCAAACGACATCGGCAATTGGGCAAATTCTAACCCAATAATAATCGCCATTATCTAATACCCTGGTATTTCGTTCAAGTATTCTCGCTGGCTGATGCAGCCTTGCTTCGCGCCAGTTGCTCAGCTTCCTGTTTTGCCAGCGTGCGCGCAAGAATCGCCGAGTATAGCGGTTTCCCGCCGGTAAATTGCGCTAATAGTGTTGCGCCAAGACCGGTAATAATCATTGGCAAAATGAGCTGGTAGTTATCGGTCATCTCCAGAACCAGAATGATCCCCGTTAACGGCGCGCGAATAGATGCCGCCAGTAATGCCCCCATTCCGGCAATAGCAAACGTCCCCGCCTCCAGGTGATATTGCGGAAACAGCTCAACGGCAACCATTCCGAAAGCGGTTCCCAGCACAGTACCCAGCGCCAGCATCGGGGCAAAAATACCGCCCGGCGCGCCGGAAGAGAAGCAGAGTAAGGTGGTAATGACCCGAGCGACGAAGATAAACACCAGCATTCCCATGCTGAAATTCCCCGCGGTAGCGATAGGAATCAGGTTAAAACCGCCGCCCGACGTTGCTGGTGCCACAAACCCCAGCAATCCACACAGACCGCCAATCGCACCACCCATCAGTACCCATTTGGTAATATTGCCGCCGTGCACACGGTGCAGCAAATCCTGCATCCCCAGCACCCATTTATTAAAAATAGGGCCGAAAATGCCAAAAATAATACCGAGGATCAGATAAAGCCACAGCGTATTAAGCGGCGCATCAGAAAGTTTACCGACGTCAATCAACGCAACTTCATGATTAAAAATCCGGTACATAATGGTCGACATAATGACGCCAATAAATACCGCTTTAATCGAAATTAACGTATAGCGAAACTGCGGACGCATCTCTTCGATAATAAACAAAATACCCGCCAGCGGCGCGTTAAAGGCCGCAGCCAGCCCCGCAGCAGCACCGGTTGCCAGCAGCGTATGGCGAGCTTCATCACCTTTCAGGCGGAAAATATCAAGCACCATGCGACCGATATTGCCGCCGATCTGCACGGTTGGTCCTTCGCGCCCTAGCACCATGCCTCCGCCGAGTGTCCCCAGCCCGCCAAAGAATTTCACCGGCAATACACGCCACCAGCGAACAGGACGTTGATCTTCCAGCGCCCCTTCAATTTCCGGGATCCCCGATCCCCCTGCTTCGGGCGCGTATTTGCGCACCAAAAAGTAGCCGAACATCGCCAGCACCGCCGAACAGAGAAAAGCGACGGTTAACAGTAGCGGATAATTATCAGCAGTATGTACCAGCGCCCCCATACGTTGGTTCTGCAACCAGGCGACACCTTTGTCAAAAGCAACCGCTGCCAGCCCGACAAGCGTGCCGACGACTGCCGCCATAAACAAAATGGCTAACGGGGTTTTATCGCGCTCAAGAAGTTGGCGAATCAGTTGTCTGCGTCGCAGGCGCGCGGCCTGCGGTGTTTCTAAAGAGGGAGTATCAGTTTTCATCCAATGATCACTTATTGGTCATACAAATAAGATGACGGCATTTTACTCGCACGTTCCATGAAAATCCTTTGCAAAGCGTAATGTTTCAAATGCACAAAACTTTTATACTCTAAGAAATCAGGATTGCACCAGTACAAGCAGCCTGATGTTTGACGAGTATTTAACTTGTTATGAATAACATAGAATAGCAGCCATTCACTTTTTCTACGAATCAGGAACCCTCCATGAGTAAGTCTGAAAATCTTTACAGCGCAGCGCGCGAGCTGATCCCTGGCGGTGTGAACTCCCCTGTTCGCGCCTTTACTGGCGTGGGCGGCACTCCACTGTTTATCGAAAAAGCGGACGGCGCTTATCTGTACGATGTTGATGGCAAAGCCTATATCGATTATGTCGGTTCCTGGGGGCCGATGGTGCTGGGCCATAACCATCCGGCAATCCGCAATGCCGTGATTGAAGCCGCCGAGCGTGGTTTAAGCTTTGGTGCACCAACCGAAATGGAAGTGAAAATGGCGCAACTGGTGACCGAACTGGTCCCGACCATGGATATGGTGCGCATGGTGAACTCCGGCACTGAAGCGACCATGAGCGCCATCCGCCTGGCCCGTGGTTTTACCGGTCGCGACAAAATCATTAAATTTGAAGGTTGTTACCACGGTCACGCTGACTGCCTGCTGGTGAAAGCCGGTTCTGGCGCACTCACGTTAGGCCAGCCAAACTCGCCGGGTGTTCCGGCAGATTTCGCCAAACATACCTTAACCTGTACTTATAACGATCTGGCTTCTGTACGCGCCGCGTTTGAGCAATACCCGCAAGAGATTGCCTGTATTATCGTTGAGCCGGTGGCAGGCAATATGAACTGTGTTCCGCCGCTGCCAGAGTTCCTGCCAGGTCTGCGCGCGCTGTGCGACGAATTTGGCGCATTGCTGATCATCGATGAAGTAATGACTGGCTTCCGCGTGGCACTGGCTGGTGCACAGGATTATTACGGCGTAGTGCCAGATTTAACCTGCCTCGGCAAAATCATCGGCGGTGGAATGCCGGTAGGCGCATTCGGTGGTCGTCGTGATGTAATGGATGCGCTGGCCCCGACGGGTCCGGTCTATCAGGCGGGTACGCTTTCCGGTAACCCGATTGCGATGGCAGCGGGTTTCGCCTGTCTGAATGAAGTCGCGCAGCCGGGCGTTCACGAAACGCTGGATGAGCTGACAACACGTCTGGCAGAAGGTCTGCTGGAAGCGGCAAAAGAAGCCGGAATTCCGCTGGTCGTTAACCACGTTGGCGGCATGTTCGGTATTTTCTTTACCGACGCCGAGTCCGTGACGTGCTATCAGGATGTGATGGCCTGTGACGTGGAACGCTTTAAGCGTTTCTTCCATATGATGCTGGACGAAGGTGTTTACCTGGCACCGTCAGCGTTTGAAGCGGGCTTTATGTCCGTGGCGCACAGCATGGAAGATATCAATAACACCATCGATGCTGCACGTCGGGTGTTTGCGAAGTTGTGATGATTTTGCCTCGCCCACCGGGCGAGGCATTCTCTTAACGGCTCTGCTTTCTCAACAAATAGATAAAATATGGCGCGCCGATAAAGGTTGACAGCAGCCCCGCCGGGATCTGGAATGGAAACAGCACCATCCGCCCACACCAGTCAGCGAACACCAGCAGTAAACCACCCACCAGCGCCGAAATTACGATGTGTGGCATCGTCCGTCGAAAGCCCATCATCCGCGCAATATGCGGTGCCATTAAACCAACAAAACTCAACGGTCCAATAGTCATCGTCGCGGTCGCCGTCAGGCAAGCCGCTAACAGCAGCAGCGCAATTCGCGTCGGCGTCAGCGCCATTCCTACGGCTCGGGCGGTATCACCACCCAGCGGTAAAATGGTCAGCCAGCGGCGGCACAGCGGGGTAATCGCCAGCAAAATTACCATCACAATTCCCGTGCGCCAGACCTGCGCATCGGTCGCGTTGTAGGTCGAACCGGAAATCCAGGTCAGCACTTGCGCCATTCGCGGGTCACCACTTGCCTGCAACATCATCAAAAGCATGGTGAACGCGGTACTTAACGCCATCCCCGCCAGTAACATGCGGTGTGGGGAAAATCCACCGCGTCCGGCGGCGATCATAATGATCAACAGCGTCACCGCCGCCCCGAGACTGCCTGCAGGTAACAGCCAGCCAAAGGCATTACCCGGCACCAGAAACAGCATCAACACCACGCCAAACGCTGCGCCGGAGCTAATCCCCAGCACTTCCGGGCTTGCCATCGGGTTGCCGGTCAGCCGCTGAATAATACAGCCCGCTACCGCCAGCATGACGCCCGCAAACAGCGCCGCCATAATTCGCGGCCAGCGCCAGGGCATTAAATCCTCGAGCAACGCCCCGCTCGCCCACGTCCAGCCGTGCGCATCACGACCAAACGACAGCGCCACTACCACAGCCATCAACAGCAGCACGCCGCCCGCGAGGGCAAACGCCAGCACATGTTGGCGTTCAGTCGCGACACGATCGTTGACCTTCATATCCGGCGCGCTAATGCTGCGTAAACGCGGCAACAGCCACAGTAGCAGCGGCGCACCGATCAACGCAGTGACCGAACCGGTGGACACTTCCATCCACACGCGAGTCAGCCAGAGGATGATTTGATCGGAAAGCCAGAGGATCAGCGCCCCAATCAGCGACGCCAGCATCAGTCGTGGCAGCAGACGCCGCGCCCCCAGCATTTTTGCCAGCAGCGGCGCGAACAACCCGATAAAGCCGATAATCCCCACAGCGTTCACCAGCAGCGCACTGATGACAATCGCCAGCGACAGCGCTGCCAGACGCGCGAGCGACAAGGCCAGCCCGAGATTGCGCGCCACGCCATCATCAAGCCCCATCAGGGTTAACGGGCGAAGTAGCAATAACGTCAACATCACGCCGCCCAGCAACTGCGGCCATAAACGCTCAACGCCGCCCCAGTCGGTTTGCGTCAGCGTTCCGGTGCTCCACAGGAACATGCTTTGCAGCTGGTCGTGATGGAAGATAACCAGTAGCTGATTAATTGCCCCGCAATAAAGGCTCACCACCAGCCCCGCGAGAATAAGCGTAACCGGCGAAAGCCGTTTCCCCCACGCGACGCCAAAGACGATTAAGCCAACGACACAAGCGCCCACCAGTGCGGCAAACTGGCTCGCCATAGCACCTGGGATCGCCCAAAGTGTGGTGACGGTAATTCCCAGTTGCGCGCCTGTAGCAACGCCAAGTGTCGTCGGTTCCGCCAGCGGATTACGCAGCACTTGCTGAAACAGCACGCCCACCAGCCCCAGGCCTGCGCCCACCAGCAGCGAAATCGCCAGACGCGGCAACAAGCTGTAGTGAAAAATCATCTGCTCGATGACGTCAATATCCGGCGACCAGGCGGCCTGCGCCCACTGACTGCGCGGCAGCGCCTGTGAGAAGTTCATCCAGGTTAGCGCCGTAGCGACAATCACTAACAGCGCCAGCAATAACGCCGGGAAAAGCGCAATTCGTTTACTCACGCTTTACCTCCGATGGCGTTATCCAGAACACGCACAAAGTGCATTGCCGGAAGCGTTGCACCATAAAACCAGACTGCGGGTACGCGCTGAAAGCGCCCTGTACGGACAAACGGCATGGCCTGCCACAGCGGGGTTGCCATTAGCGCATCCATGTCTTTGCTGTTGTCGTGATCAAAACAGAGCACATCAACGTCTTTATACGCCGCCAGACGATCGATACTGACGGCGGTACTGCCCCAGAAGTTGGTTTCCCCTTGCCAGGCATTTGGGATGCCGTACTCATCGAGAATTTCCTGGAACAAGCTGTTTGGACCGAAGACCAGCATATGGCGCGGATCGATAAGCGTCGTCAGCAGTAACGGGCGTGCACCACGCTTCACAAAGCGGGGTTTCATGCTGAGGATAAAGTCTTCGTATTGCGCTAAATGCGTTTCCGCTGCGCTTTGCAGGTTAAGTAAATCTGCCATTTCCGTCAGCGATTTACGCGCCATCGCCAACGGCTGTTTGCCGTCACTGAAGTTAAATCCGCGACCCGGCGCAATACGTGCCAGCATTTCTGATGAAGGGCCATATCCTGCCGACCAGACCATAAACGACGGTTTCATTTCGGTCAGCAGTTCAAGGTTAGGTTCTGTACGCAAACCGACGTCAATCACTGAGTCCGGCAATGGTGGTTCGCTGACCCACAGGCGATAGTTGATGGTATCCGCCACGCCGTAAGGCACGATGCCGAGCGCCAGCAGTAATTCCACCGGCAACCACTCCAGCGCCACAATACGATTGGGATCAATAGCCGCCGCGTGGGCGGTATTCATCTGCCATAACAACGGAGAAAGCGCCATCGCCGTTAACAGTCGACGGCGCGAAATAAGAGGTAAGCCGCTCATCAATAAACAAAACTCACAGGTGCAGCACCCGCCGGATGCGGCAAAATACCCATCGGGATGCCATAAATCATTTCGAGGGTTTCGCCGCGCATAATTTCCGCAGGCGTTCCCTGAGCAATCATTTCACCGCCGCGCAGGGCGACCAGATAATCACAGTAGCGTGCCGCCATATTGATATCGTGCAACACGGCAATGACCGTCAGGCCACGCTCCTGACTTAAACGGTGCACCAGCGACAGCACATCAACCTGGTGGGCGATATCCAGCGCCGAGGTCGGTTCGTCGAGCAACAGACAACGGCTATCCTGCGCCACCAGCATGGCGATCCACGCCCGCTGACGTTCGCCGCCAGAGAGACTATCGACCAGCCGATGCGCCAGCGGTTTTAAGCCAACCAGCGAGATAGCTTCCTCGACCTTTTCGCGATCTGCCGCACCAAAGCGCCCCAGCGCGCCATGCCACGGGTAACGACCAATCGCCACCAGTTCACGCACGGTCATCCCTTCTGCCGGAGGAAGCTGCTGCGGCAAATAAGCCACTTTGCGGGCAAACGCTTTGCTGCTCCAGCTTTCCAGCGGCTGGGCATCAAGAAGAATCTCCCCTTCTGACGGAGGCTGATGACGGCCAAGCATTTTGAGCAGAGTGGATTTACCAGAACCGTTGTGACCAATCAGACCGGTCACTTTCCCGGCAGGAAAGGTTAACGACAGCGGATGCAAAAGCGTGCGCCCGGGCACACGAAAGGAGATATTACGCAGTGCAAAAGTGGTATCGGAATGATTCGTGTATTCCTGCATAACAGCCAACTTGTGAAATGGGCACGGTAATCCGTGCCCCAAAAGAGAAATTAGAAACGGAAGGTTGCGGTTGCAACGACCTGACGTTCTGCGCCCCAGAAGCAGCCATAAGTGTTAAAGCAGCTGGCGACGTATTCACGATCGAACAGGTTGTTAACATGCAGCGCCACGTTGGAGCCCGCCATGCCGACTCGCGCCAGATCATAACGCACTAACGCATCCACGACCGTATAACTTCCCACTTTAAAGGAGTTAGCCGGATCACCATAGCTGGAGCCAGTATAACGACCACCGGTGCCCAGCGTCAGACCTGAAAGCGGACCGTCAAAGAAGGTATAGTCAGCCCACAGTGAAGCCATGTGTTTTGGCACCTGTGCAGGCGTATTGCCTTTATAGGTAGTATCGGTGGTGTATTCCGCATCGGTGTAAGTATAAGAACCGACTACGTTAACACTCGCCGACAGCGCCGCTTTCGCTTCGATTTCTACGCCACGTGCGCGGATCTCGCCACCTTCAACCGAGAAGAAGGAACCCTCAGGGTCCGCCATCAGGTTGTTGGTTTTAGTGAGATTATACACGGCACCAGTAACTACAATCGGACGATCTTCCGGTACATATTTCACGCCGACTTCATACTGCTTACCTTTAGACGGTGCGAAAATATTACCATCCTTCCCAACTTGCGAAGAAGGTTCAAACGATTCGCTATAGCTGAAGTAAGGTGTTACACCATTATCAAACAGGTAGTTAACACCACCACGCCAGGTAAACTGTTTGTCATCACGTTTATCGGTCGTCCCAGCAACGCGGTTAAGAGATTCTTGATCTGCCCAGTCATAACGACCGCCCAGGGTGACCAGCACTTTATCCCACTGCGCCTGATCCTGAACATAAACGCCCGTTTGTTTCTGCTTATTCAGAATGCGGTAAGGGCCGGAGTTTGCCGGATCTTTGGCATTGAAGTCGAAATCGGTATTCACCGGATTGTACAGATTGAGCAGTGGCACAGAGTCGTCGTAACCAAACCAGGCGTTGATGTCATTACGCATACGCATAAAGTCGACACCGGTCAGCAGGGTGTGGTCGATATCGCCAGTGGCAAACTTGCTCTGCAACTGGGTATCAACGGAGAAGTTTTGCAGCTTCTCATCATCAACGACGTATTTACGTGCCAGATAATGGCCTTTATCCGCTGGCGCTAATGCCGCACACTGTTTGCTGTAAGCATTCGCCGGATCGGAGCAGACGCCGTAACCATAAACGCTGTTTTGCGAGGTTTTGTTTTCAGCAAAGCGCAGGTTCTGACGCACAGTAAAGGTGTCGTTAAATTCGTGATCGAAGCTGTAGCCGACCATCTTCTCATTACGAGAATAGGTGTTGTTCTTCGCCCCTTCATTAAAGTCTGTCGGCAGACGCTTACCGTTCGGCAGCGGCTCAACGGTTCCCTCTTTCGGCAACCAGCCGTAATAACCGGTTTCCGGCTCGTTCTGGAAGTAAGAAAGGAAGGTGAAATTGGTTTTATCATCCGGACGCCAGGTGAACGCCGGTGCAATAGCATAACGCTGCTCTTCTGACCCTTTCTGCTGGGCATTGGCAGAACGCGCAAGACCGGTCAGGCGATAAGAGTAAACACCGTCATCATCCAACGAATCGCTAAAGTCAAAACCAGTCTGGAACAGGCTGTCAGTACCGGCTTTAAACTGAACTTCTTTCAGCGGTTCGGTGGTCGGACGCTTGCTGACCATATTCAACAGGCCGCCAGGACTGCTTTTACCGTAAAGCACGGAAACCGGGCCACGCATAATTTCAGCGCGTTCCAGCATATACGGGTCAATGACTGCATCGTTATAGAAGTTGCCCTGCAACTTCAGGCCATTCAGATAGTTATTCTGGCTTTGGCCTTCTGCCGCAAAGCCGCGAATGATCAGGTGGTCATAGGTGTTGGATGCGCCACGCGTACCAACAGAGACACCCGGCGTGTAGCTAAGCGCTTCTTTTACCGACTTCGGCTGATGCAGCGCCATCTCTTCGGCGGTCACAACAGAAATAGACTGTGGCACTTTTTGAATCGGCGTATCGGTTTTAGTGCCGGTAGCAGACTGTCGCGCCGCAATAGTTGCAGCAGGCCCCCATGCGCTTTCTTGCGGCGCAGGTGCAGCGGTAACGGTGATAGTGTCTTCTTTCGGTTCAACCGCTGCCTGTGCATAAACAGACATGCCGCTTACCGCTGTGGCTACTACAACTGCGATTTTACGCAGTGAGTGTTTTGGCTGAGCAGTTTTGGAACGCGCCATTGGTATATCTCTGATGTAAAGTGAATGATAACGTAAACGAGAATGATTATTATAAAGATAAGATAATATTCGAAACGCTGGCGGGTTCGCAAGCGGTACGCAATCTGAGCGTTCCTGAAGGGTTAATAAACAACCAGATGAAAAGAAAGGGTTAATATCTTAGATGGGATGTTATTTTACCGGATGGCAACTCGCCATCCGGTATTTCACGCTTAGATGTTAATTACTACCAAACATATCCTTGATCCAACCGGCTACACCGTCGCTGTCTTTCTGCTCTTGCTGAGCAGGTTGCTGTTGCGGCTGTTGCTGCGGCTGAGAAGACTGATCAAACGGATTGCCTGACGGCTGCTGCTGCATCTCGCTCTGCTGGCACAGCGATTGCGGATCGCTGGTCCAGACCGGCAAGACACGCATGCCACCGCTGCAAACAAAGTTGCCGTCGTAGTCCACGCCCATATCTGCAATATCTTCTGGCGGAACAAGATTCAGCGGCGTTGGCGTCTGGTTAGCCAGATAACGCTGATAAATCGACATTGCCCCGCTGGCTCCATACAGTTTGGTCGGCTGGTTGTTATCACGGCCTACCCAGGTGATGGTCACCGTGCTGCCGTCAATGCCTGCAAACCAGGTATCTACGTTATTGTTGGTAGTCCCTGTTTTCCCTGCCAGATGCAGGTTCGGGTATTTCGCCCCAAGCTGACGACCCGTACCGCGTTGTACCACCTGCTGCATGGTCCATAGTGTCAGATACGCCGCCTGCGCCGGAACAGCGCGTTCCGCCTGCGGGAAGCTCTGATACAGCACCTTGCCATCTTCCGCAATTACCGAACGCAGTGCAGAAAGCGGTGCACGGTTACCGCCGCTGGCGATGGTCTGGAACGCCTGCGCCACTTCGATTGGCGTTAAGTTCAACGCCCCCAGCAGCATCGCCGGAACCGGATGCAACTGATCTTTCGGTACGCCCAGTTTGATCCAGGTCTCCGTAACCGCAGGCAGCCCCAGCGCCATCCCCAGATTTACCGTCGGCACGTTCATCGAACGGGTCAACGCATCCACCAGCATCACTCTGCCGCTTTCGCTATAACGACGGTCATCATTCTGCGGTGACCAGACCTGGCCATTCGGCTGACGCAGCGCGATTGGCGCATCCGCAATCCACGTATTCAGACGATAGATTTTCGGCTGGCTTAAGGCAGTCAGATAAGTCGCTGGTTTTGCAAGGGAACCAATCGAACGACGCGCCTGCATCGCACGGTTGTAGCCCGCAAACTGCGGCTCAGAACCACCGACCATCGCACGAACTTCACCACTAAAGCGGTCGACGACCACAATCGCAGTTTCAAGATCGCTCAACTTACGCTGTTTCTTCAGTGCCGGAATGCCTTCCACGGCGGCTTTTTCTGCCGCGTCCTGGGCCACCGAGTCAAAGGTAGTGAAGATCTTCACGCCGGAGAGATCTTTTACCTTATCGCCTAATTTCGCCTGCAGCTCCTGACGCACCAGTTGCATAAAGGCTGGCTGTGGAGAGATCACCCCACCGCGTGGCTGAACACCCAGCGGACGTGCACTCAACATGTCATAGAGTTCTTGATCAATAATCTGTTGCTGTTGCAGCAGACGCAGCACCAGATTACGTCGCTCCAGCGCCAGTTTTGGGTTACGCCACGGGTTGTAGATGGACGCCCCTTTCACCATACCGACTAACAGCGCCTGCTGGTCGAGGCTTAGCTCTTCTACCGGGCGACCAAAGTAATACAAGCTTGCCAGCGGGAAGCCGCGGATTTCGTTGTCGCCGCTCTGACCGAGATACACCTCGTTCATATACAGCTCAAGAATACGGTCTTTGCTGTAACGCGCGTCCATGATCAGCGCCATGTAAGCTTCGTTCGCTTTACGCCAGTAAGAACGCTCGCTGGAGAGGAACAGGTTTTTCACCAGCTGTTGCGTCAGCGTACTCGCACCCTGTACCGTGCGTCCGGCGGTCAGGTTTGCCAGCACCGCACGTCCGATTGAGTAGAGACTGATTCCATCATGCTCGTAAAAATGACGGTCTTCTGTCGCCAGCAAAGTATCCACCAGCAAATCCGGGAAACCACTGCGCGGCACAAACAGACGCTGCTCACCGTTTGGCGAAGAGATCATGGTGATCAGACGCGGATCAAGACGGAAGAAACCGAACTGACGGTTGTTCTCCATATTGACGATCGTCGCCAGATGATCGCCATCAAAGGTCAGACGCGCGCGCACCTGTCCTTCTTTACTGTCCGGGAAATCAAACGGACGGCGAATCATCTCAATGCTGTTGGCCTGCACGGTAAATTCGCCAGGACGGGTCATTTTCGACACCTGACGATACTGGGTCGCCTCCAGCAGCTTCACCATCTCGTTCTTGCTGATGGTCATGTCTGGCTCAAGATTGACCATTCGGCCATAAACTGCCGCAGGCAGTTGCCAGACCTTGCCATCAATACGGCTACGAATTTTTTGATCGAGATAAACGCCGTAAATGGCGATCAGCACGGCAAAAACGATAGCCAGTTTTAGCAGTAGCCATAGCCAGCCGCGTTTGCCACGAGGCTTACGCCCTTTGCCTTTGCCCTTACCTTTGCGCGGCATCGGTTCTTCATCCTCATAGTCATCATAATCGTCGTAATCATCGTCATCTTCGTAACGACGACGGCTTACCTTTTGTTTGACCGGACGCGTCGGTTTCCCTTTGCGTCCAATTGGCTCGCGGTCATTCCCGGCCATGCTTTTTCTCCGCAATATTCAGGCGCAAAAGCCCGATTTTCTGTTCTTCTGTTACAAGACAGAAGAAGATATCTCTCAAAATTTGTGCTCGATCGGTCCCCTCTCCCTTGAGGGAGAGGGTTAGGGTGAGGGTGAACGTGCGCGCTGATGCCCTCACCCCGGCCCTCTCCCACAGGGAGAGGGAGAAAACCAACCTTACGAATACTTTTTCGTCCGTCGCGTCGGTGCAGTATTTGCCGGGTCGTCCGGCCAGACATGTTTGGGATAACGCCCTTTCATCTCTTTTTGCACCTCACGGTACGCTCCTTTCCAGAAGGCGCTCAAATCTCGTGTGATTTGTAATGGCCTTTGGGCAGGTGAAAGCAACTCCAGCACCAGCGGCACGCGCCCCTGGGCGATCGTCGGATTGGTGGCCTCGCCAAACATCTCTTGCATTCTCACCGCCAGCGCGGGCGGGTTATCTTCATGATAACGAATGGCGATCCGGCTTCCCGTCGGCACAGTGTAATGCGCAGGCAATTCACTATCCAGACGTTGCTGCATTCCCCAATCAAGTAATCCGCGTAGTGCCTGATAAATGTCGAGTGATTTCAGGCCGCGTAGTGAATGTACGCCAGTCATATGTGGCAGCAGCCACGTTTCCAGCGTCGCCAATAAACTTTCATCATCAACCGCTGGCCAGTCATATTCCGGCAACCACTTTGCGGCGCATAACAAACGCAAGCGTAGCTGTTCCGCTTCCGCCGTCCAGTTGAGCACGCTTAAACCTTTTTCACGAATGCCGTTAAGCATCGCCTGATGCAACTCGTCTTCTGACGGTTTCGCCAGTGGCTGCACTTTCACCGTCAACTGACCGATTTGCAGCCGACGCCAGGCTTTCAGCGTACCTTGCGCGTCATCCCATTCCACGGTGTCAGATTGCTGCACCAGCTGCGGACAGCGTTGTACTAATTCATCAATATCGACCGGTAACGCCAGTAAAATCCGCGCATCCGGCGAGGCGCTGCCCTGCAATAATAACGGTGCGATCAACCATTCGTGGCGGCTTAGCGCGTCGTTGGCATCGAGCATCGCTCCCATGCCGTTTGCCAGTTGATAGCGTCCATCTTGCCCACGGCGACGAGCAATGCGATCGGCAAACGCCCCGGCAAGTAGCGGCGCGATAAGCGAACTGTCTGCCTCACCGCCACGTACGTTTAAGCGTTTTAACAGTTGCTGACTACGTTGCTGCCAGGCTGGTTGATTGCGCGAAAACGCCACGCCCAGGTCACTATTGCCCATCCGTGGCGGCTCTTCGAGAATGGCGGCAATTTTTGCCGCGGTAGCAGCTTCGTCGTCGTTCTTCGCGCTAACCAGCATTGCCGCTAAACGCGGATCGTTACCCAGCGCTGCCATTTTTTGCCCCTGCGCACTAAGCCGTTCACCCTCCAGCGCCCCCAGCATTTGTAACAGGCGTTTCGCGGCCAGTAGATTCACCGTTGGCGGTTGATCCAGCCAGCTCATCTGCGCCGGATCGCTGCATCCCCATTGCAGTAATTCCATCAGCAAACCGGAAAGATCGCTTTGTAAGATCTCCGGTTCACTTTGCGCCGCGGCGCGTTCTGCTTGTTCTTTGGCGATTAAATGCAGGCTGATACCCGGCTCCAGACGCCCGGCGCGCCCGGCACGCTGCGTCATGGATGCCTGGCTAACGCGTTGAGTAATCAGTCGCGTAAGCCCCGTGCGCGGATCAAAACGCGCCACACGCTCCTGGGCACAATCCACCACCAGACGAATACCTTCAATGGTTAAACTGGTTTCAGCAATATTGGTCGCCAGCACCACTTTGCGCATCCCTTGCGGTGCCGGGAGGATCGCTTTTCGCTGATCGTTCAGCGACAACGCGCCATACAGCGGGCAGAGCAACACATCACTGCCGATGCGCGAAGCCAGTTGTTCCTGCACACGCTGAATTTCTCCGACGCCAGGTAAAAATAACAGTAATGATCCGCTTTCCTGACGCAGCATTTCGGCGGTGGCTACCGCAACGGCTTCGTCAAAACGCTGATGCGCGGGCAGCGGTAAATAATGGCGTTCAACCGGAAACGAGCGCCCTTCTGAGATGACGACGGGCGCTTCTGGCAGCATTTGCTGCAAGCGGTCGTTATCCAGCGTAGCCGACATAATCAGCAGTTTAAGGTCATCACGCAGACCTTGTTGCACATCGAGTAACAGCGCCAACGCCAAATCCGCCTGCAAGCTGCGCTCATGAAATTCATCGAGGATCACCAATCCAACACCGCTCAGTTCCGGGTCACGCTGGATCATGCGCGTCAGCACGCCTTCGGTAACCACTTCCAGGCGGGTATTCGGCCCGACGCAGTTTTGCGCACGCATCCGGTAGCCAACGGTATCGCCTGGCTTTTCGTTAAGCAGCTCCGCCAGTCGTTGCGCGACGTTACGCGCCGCCAGACGACGCGGCTCCAGCAGGATAATTTTCCCGTTAATGCCGGGATGCGCCAGCAGTTGCAGCGGCAGCCAGGTTGATTTCCCGGCCCCGGTCGGCGCACTTAATAATACCTGCGGCGCACAATCGAGAGCGGTAAGTAATTCAGATAAGACGGCAGCAACGGGCAACGACGACACAAAACGCTCCAGAGGGTTAACATTCTTCGCGCCACATTGTAGCATCGCGGTAATTCATAACCGAGTGCCTCACATGTCTGAACCGCAACGTCTGTTCTTTGCTATCGACTTACCTGCAGAAATCCGCGAACAGATTATCCATTGGCGCGCCACACACTTCCCACCTGAGGCGGGACGTCCGGTCGCCGCCGATAATTTGCATCTGACTCTGGCATTTTTAGGCGAAGTGAGCGCCGAGAAAGAGAAGGCGCTTTCTCTTTTAGCCGGACGGATTCGTCAACCTGGTTTCACACTCACGCTTGATGACGCCGGACAATGGCTGCGTTCGCGTGTGGTGTGGTTAGGGATGCGTCAGCCTCCACGCGGCTTAATCCAGCTGGCGAATATGCTCCGTTCACAGGCTGCCCGCAGCGGTTGTTTTCAAAGCAATCGTCCGTTTCATCCACATATTACCTTATTGCGCGACGCCAGCGAGGCGGTGACAATCCCGCCGCCAGGTTTTAACTGGTCTTATGCGGTGACGGAGTTCACCCTTTACGCCTCCTCGTTTGCCCGTGGACGCACACGCTACACGCCGCTAAAACGCTGGGCGCTAACGCAATAACAAGGATTGTCGCAATGGAATTTTCTCCCCCTCTACAGCGCGCGACGCTAATTCAGCGTTACAAACGTTTTTTAGCCGATGTGATCACACCCGATGGTCGCGAATTAACGCTACACTGCCCGAATACGGGTGCGATGACCGGTTGTGCAACGCCTGGCGATACCGTCTGGTATTCGACTTCAGACAACACCAAACGGAAATACCCACACACCTGGGAACTAACTCAAAGCCAGAGCGGCGCATTTATTTGCGTCAATACGCTTTGGGCTAACAGGTTGACGAAAGAGGCTATCCTTAATGAATCAATTTCAGAACTGTCAGGCTATAGCTCGCTGAAAAGCGAAGTAAAATACGGCGCAGAACGCAGCCGTATTGACTTTATGTTGCAGGCGGATTCGCGTCCAGACTGCTATATTGAAGTGAAATCGGTTACGTTAGCGGAGAACGAACAGGGATATTTTCCCGATGCGGTCACTGAACGAGGTCAGAAACACCTTCGGGAGTTGATGAGCGTAGCGGCTGAAGGCCAGCGTGCGGTTATCTTTTTCGCCGTGCTGCATTCAGCCATTACACGGTTTTCACCCGCGCGCCACATCGATGAGAAATACGCGCAACTATTGTCAGAAGCTCAACAGAGGGGGGTAGAAATTCTGGCTTACAAAGCGGAAATTTCTGCTGAAGGCATGGCTCTTAAAAAATCACTGCCGGTTACATTGTAGTAAAGTAAGTAACTGGTTAATTTACATTCTGGTCGCGTGCGCAAATACGCTTTTCCTCACACAGTTGTCAAGTGTTACGTTTAGATAATTGCTATCCGGAAAAGCATCTGCTATTTATAGCGGCCTCATTTTTCCCCCGAACATGGGGATCGATAGTGCGTGTTAAGGAGAAGCAACATGCAAGAAGGGCAAAACCGTAAAACATCGTCCCTGAGTATTCTCGCCATCGCTGGGGTGGAACCATATCAGGAGAAGCCGGGCGAAGAGTATATGAATGAAGCCCAGCTGGCGCACTTCCGTCGTATTCTGGAAGCATGGCGTAATCAACTCAGGGATGAAGTCGATCGCACCGTTACACATATGCAGGATGAAGCAGCCAACTTCCCGGACCCGGTAGACCGTGCAGCCCAGGAAGAAGAGTTCAGCCTCGAACTGCGTAACCGCGATCGCGAGCGTAAGCTGATCAAAAAGATCGAGAAGACGCTGAAAAAAGTGGAAGACGAAGATTTCGGCTACTGCGAATCCTGCGGTGTTGAAATTGGTATTCGCCGTCTGGAAGCGCGCCCGACAGCCGATCTGTGCATCGACTGCAAAACGCTGGCTGAAATTCGCGAAAAACAGATGGCTGGCTAATTACAGCCGTTCCATCACGTTTACCACAGGCGGGAAATGCTCCCGCCTTATTTTTTGTTCAAAGAGATGACAGACACACAGTATATTGGCCGCTTCGCCCCCTCTCCTTCCGGCGAGCTTCATTTTGGCTCTCTGATCGCCGCGCTCGGCAGCTATTTACAGGCTCGCGCCCGGCAAGGTCGCTGGCTGGTACGCATAGAAGATATCGACCCGCCTCGTGAAGTTCCCGGTGCCGCAGAAACTATCCTGCGCCAGCTGGAACATTACGGTCTGCACTGGGACGGCGATGTTCTCTGGCAATCGCAACGTCACGACGCCTATCGTGAAGCACTCGCCTGGTTACATGAACAAGGACTAAGTTATTACTGCACCTGTACGCGTGCGCGTATTCAAAGCATTGGCGGTATTTACGACGGTCATTGCCGGGTGTTGCATCATGGACCAGACAACGCCGCAGTGCGTATCCGCCAGCAGCATCCGGTCACGCAATTTACTGACCAGCTGCGCGGCATTATTCACGCCGACGAAAAACTGGCACGGGAAGATTTTATCATTCATCGCCGTGATGGGTTGTTCGCCTACAACCTGGCTGTTGTGGTTGATGATCATTTTCAGGGCGTTACAGAAATAGTGCGTGGGGCTGATCTGATTGAACCAACAGTAAGGCAAATCTCGCTGTACCAGCTTTTTGGCTGGAAAGTGCCAGATTACATTCATCTGCCGCTGGCGCTTAATCCACAAGGCGCTAAACTTTCCAAGCAGAATCATGCGCCTGCGTTGCCGAAAGGCGATCCACGCCCGGTACTAATCGCGGCACTTCAATTTCTGGGGCAGCAGGCAGAAGCACACTGGCAGGATTTCAGCGTCGAGCAAATCCTTCAGTCAGCCGTCAAAAACTGGCGGCTTACCGCCGTGCCCGAGTCGGCAATTGTAAATTCAACATTCTCAAATGCGTCATGCTGAGCTATGATTAGCCGCTATTTTTTTGTCCTGAATGATGTTTGACACTACCGAGGTGTACTATTTTTACCCGAGTCGCTAATTTTTGCCGCAAGGTGCTAAGCCGCGAGGAAAGCGAGGCTGAACAGGCAGTCGCCCGTCCACAGGTGACGGTGATCCCGCGTGAGCAGCATGCTATTTCCCGCAAAGATATCAGTGAAAATGCCCTGAAGGTAATGTACAGGCTCAACAAAGCGGGATACGAAGCCTGGCTGGTTGGCGGCGGCGTGCGCGACCTGTTACTTGGCAAAAAGCCGAAAGATTTTGACGTAACCACTAACGCCACGCCTGAGCAGGTGCGCAAACTGTTCCGTAACTGCCGCCTGGTGGGTCGCCGTTTCCGTCTGGCTCATGTAATGTTTGGCCCGGAGATTATCGAAGTTGCGACCTTCCGTGGACACCACGAAGGTAACGTCAGCGACCGCACGACCTCCCAACGCGGGCAAAACGGCATGTTGCTGCGCGACAACATTTTCGGCTCCATCGAAGAAGACGCCCAGCGCCGCGATTTCACTATCAACAGCCTCTATTACAGCGTAGCGGATTTTACCGTCCGTGATTACGTTGGCGGTATGAAGGATCTGAAGGACGGCGTTATCCGTCTGATTGGTAACCCGGAAACGCGCTACCGTGAAGATCCGGTACGTATGCTGCGCGCGGTACGTTTTGCCGCCAAATTGGGTATGCGCATCAGCCCGGAAACCGCAGAACCGATCCCTCGCCTCGCTACCCTGTTGAACGATATCCCACCGGCACGCCTGTTTGAAGAATCGCTTAAACTGCTACAAGCGGGCTACGGTTACGATACCTATAAGCTGTTGTGTGAATATCATCTGTTCCAGCCGCTGTTCCCGACCATTACCCGCTACTTCACGGAAAATGGCGACAGCCCGATGGAGCGGATCATTGAACAGGTGCTGAAGAATACCGATACGCGTATCCATAACGATATGCGCGTGAACCCGGCGTTCCTGTTTGCCGCCATGTTCTGGTACCCACTGCTGGAGACGGCACAGAAGATTGCCCAGGAAAGCGGCCTGACCTATCACGACGCTTTCGCGCTGGCGATGAACGACGTGCTGGACGAAGCCTGCCGTTCACTGGCAATCCCGAAACGTCTGACGACGTTAACCCGCGATATCTGGCAGTTGCAGTTGCGTATGTCCCGTCGTCAGGGTAAACGCGCATGGAAACTGCTGGAGCATCCTAAGTTCCGTGCGGCTTATGACCTGTTGGCCTTGCGAGCTGAAGTTGAACGTAACGCTGAACTGCAGCGTCTGGTGAAATGGTGGGGTGAGTTCCAGGTTTCCGCGCCACCAGATCAAAAAGGGATGCTTAACGAGTTGGATGAAGAGCCGTCACCGCGTCGCCGTACTCGTCGTCCACGCAAACGCGCACCGCGTCGTGAGGGTACCGCATGACAGTGGCGTATATTGCCATAGGCAGCAATCTGGCCTCTCCGCTGGAGCAGGTCAATGCTGCCCTGAAAGCATTAGGCGATATCCCTGAAAGCCACATTCTTGCCGTTTCTTCGTTTTACCGCACCCCACCGCTGGGGCCGCAAGATCAACCCGATTACCTCAACGCCGCCGTGGCGCTTGAAACTTCGCTCGCCCCGGAAGAGTTACTCAACCATACACAGCGCATAGAACTGCAACAGGGTCGTGTTCGTAAAGCTGAACGCTGGGGACCACGCACGCTGGATCTCGATATCATGCTGTTTGGTAATGAAGTGATAAATACCGAACGCCTGACCGTTCCGCACTACGATATGAAGAATCGTGGATTTATGCTGTGGCCGCTGTTTGAGATTGCACCGGAGCTGGCGTTTCCTGATGGGGAGACGTTGCGTGAAGTCTTACATACAAGAGCATTTGACAAATTAAGCAAATGGTAATTTATTTATATTACGAATATAAATATTTTCTGAAAATCATACATCCTCTCTTTCCTTAATAAAAATTTTAGTTTAAACATTTTTGCAGAAACATAATATAAATTCCCGCAGATAAATATCAATCCCATCGCCATACCCTAACCAATTGCACTTGTGAATTTATTTTTGCTTAATTTTGAATTAAGAAAATTTAATTTGTTCAAAAGCCCTTAAAGTGCACAATAGGCGTCCTAATGAACAATGGTTGTAAATTTTGGTAACAAATATCATTGCTCATTAATATCTAGCATCTGCTTATAACATTTGTGTCATGAATAGTCATTCTTCAAACCAGTAGTCTGACTAATGGAATTTTATTCAAGGATTTTTATGTCTAAAAAATTAGGTTTTGCCCTGTCTGGTCTTATGCTGGCAATGGTTGCAGGTACTGCTTCTGCTGATATGGATGGTGGTCAGTTAAATATCAGTGGTCTGGTTGTTGATAACACCTGTGAAACCCGCGTTGACGGCGGTAATAAAGATGGTCTGATCCTGCTGCAAACTGCAACTGTTGGTGAAATCGATGCTGGCGTGCTGAATGACACCGTTGGCGCTAAAGCCAAACCTTTCAGCATCACCGTTGACTGCAGCAAAGCAAATCCGAATCCAGGTAGTACAGCTAAAATGACCTTCGGTTCTGTTTTCTTTGGTAATAGCAAAGGAACGCTGAACAACGACATGTCTATTAACAACCCGTCTGACGGCGTGAATATCGCTCTGCACAATATTGATGGTTCCACTATCAAACAGGTTCAAATTAACAACCCTGGCGATGTGTATACTAAAGCCCTGGATGCAACGACAAAATCTGCTGTTTATGATTTTAAAGCGTCTTACGTTCGTGCCGTCGCAGACCAAACAGCAACTGCTGGTTATGTAAAAACTAACACTGCATACACCATTACTTATCAGTAAGTATTCACCAATTAAATTGATTGAATGAATATACAGGGAATAGT
>NZ_CAOLGM010000081.1:0-20510 GCF_948475835.1 uncultured Escherichia sp.
TCACCATACCCAAAATGAGTCCAACAATGAACACAATCAAAAAGTCTTTAGTATATTCTGTTAATAGTTCACTAATGCAGTGTCTATTTTTAATATTGCCATTGCTCTGAGATATATTTTTATTAGTCTGCTGATCTAACCACGACAATGCAGATTGCAACTGAGAACGAGTAAGATCGTTTAAACGGCCTGTACCGAAATTGATATGGCAATATCGAAGAAGTTTTTGTCTAATTTCATTACTTTCACTGTTGCGAAGAAGGAGGCTTACAAGTAATTTACAGGCGTCATGATCCTTGTGTCGGTCAAGCATCGCATTGAGAAAGCTAATTGCGGTTGGATACTGATTCACCGTCATCTTATCGACACTATCAACACCGATTTCAGCATGAAGTTTACGCCAAACAACAAACGATTCTTCCTTGCTGGCATCAACAATCTTGTCAACCAACAACTTCAGTTGATGTCGCTGAGCCTTAACTAATGGGCGCTCATCAGGCCTACCAGAAGGGATTGCAATATTGACTGTATGCCGATCATCATATCGCTCTATCTGAATATTCTTTTCGTGGTAATCACGCCCAGCAACGCGATTGTCTGAACCGTTTGAGTTGACCGCCATGTCACCTCCCTGCTAGAGCTAACCCTTAGTTTCGTTATAGTCACGACCAGCAATACGATGGCCCTTGCCAGAAGCTCTTATTGTACCTGGAGCCAAACTACCAGCGGTCAAGGCTGCCAAAGCCGCCGCCTTAACAGCCAAAGGTGCAGAGCGATATATTTTAATTAGCTCAATCTCATCTTCAGTGGCATTAGGGATGCCATGTGCACGACTACCAGAAAGTATGTAATAGACATCTACTCCGCAGCGCCTTCCCAAGAGATTCAGCATAGCTGCATCCGGTGTAGTCACCCCTCTTTCATACTTCCCCCAAGTCTTTGTAGAAACTTCAAAAATAGACGCCATATCATCCTGAGTCATGCCAGTTTTCTCTCGTTCCTCCCGTAATCGACGTCCAATAATGACACTTAATTCCTCTTTTTCTGTTGACATAGGAAGTTTTGTTCCCTAAAGTAATTTCACGTGCAATTAGATGATCACAATGTACCACTATGAATCAAGTTAGTCACGACACCAAGTCACGCATTCCGCGTAATACCGCCACAGGTCCAAGACTGGCACTTAGGCTGTCCCTCGAGGAGCGAGCCATCATTGATGAAATGGCCGCCAAAGAACAACGCTCATCCTCTAACATGGCGCGCATGATCTTCCTTCGAGGCCTGGAGCTGACCCAGAAAGAACAAAACAAATCTTCCTGATCAGGAGGTTAGTGGGATGTCAGGTATAACCATCAATATCAATGTGCATGCCCCCTATGTATCCCTGCAGAAATATGCAGAGATAACAGGTATCCCTCTTAATACATGCAAAAAGATGTTGGCTGACGGTCGAATTATTATCCGACCAAAACGCGCCAAAATGGAAAAGCCAGAAGTAAACCTTGTGGCAATGCTGAAAGACGCTATCGCTAACAGTTAAAACAACATGAGCATCGCTATGAATAGAAATGCCACCTCCTCACGTTCTAAATACCGCAACGGGGCGGAACGCCATGCTAACCGTTTCGCTACCAGTGCATCACGCAGCAGCTCTCGCTACAGCCTGAGCGAAACACACGCAACACCGGATGGCCACGCTGTAAAACAAATCGGCGAGCATGCCTGGCTGATTGAGAAAGCTGGAATCGTGGTCCATAAATGCCCACGCAATCCGTTTACCGGAAACCGCATTTTTGCATTGAGCTGCGGCGACAATCAATTCGGGCAGGATTTCACATTATACGAAGCACTTCGTACGGTTGATCGTCTGCTTCGCGGGCAAAGTTTTATTAAACAGGCTGATTTATAACAGGTGAGTTATGACCAAAGAGCATACACAAAGTGTATTTATCCGTTTTATTGATTTTCGCGGTGAACTGTTATTACGCGCATCCGCTATTGATGGAGTGGCTCCGGCGGGTAAAAACGGAGCCGACGAAGCCACTTACGTTTATCTGAACGGCACGCGACTGCTTGTGGAACTTCCGTACCAGACCGTACGAGAAATCATTAGTGGAGCTGAAAAGGCACGCCAGGCTAATGGCGATGAACCTTATATCGAAATTATTTGTATGGATTCAGAAGCAGAAATTCAGAAAGCAGATTAAAGGGCGTTGCGATGGGCAAAGAATATAAAACTCTCATTAACAAAGCACTTGAGCGTTTTTATTTTCGCTTAAGTGCATCAGGCGCTCATGCTGAACGTGCAGCCCGTGACTCATTGACCAGGGCAATCCGGAGTCTGTATGACGTGGCTTTTTACGCTGATGATCTGGATGCACTTAACGAACTTTCCGAGCTGATCTGTGCCGCAGAATGCGGGGAACATATTGAACCGTATAAGCTGGGGAATATTGCATGAGTATATTTATCTCATGGCTTGTTCTGATTATTTCGGTGGCCTGCGCCATTGGGATTATGCGAATTATTCATTCAGTAAAAAAGATTGAACGCTTTTTCACTGGCGAATAACAGAGCAAATAAAACCACAGGTTAAATAAGAAAATGTAAAAACAATCCGCATTCGCGGAGGTATTCGCACACGCCAAGGAGGCGTAATGGCAATTAAGCATTTTCCTGTCGTTCGTTTTACCTCCAGAGGACGTGAATACGAAGTCGACGAACGCCTGATTACCACAATCGACAAACACCGTTCAGAAAAGGATGCACATCACATCTATCTCACTGACGGCACTTACTTCTGCGCCACGAATGTGGTGCGGGTGAACCTTATCCGACAGGTACAGGAGTCACGCAGATGACCATTCTGGACTATATCGCCGCCAATCCGGGGTGTAGCGGTGGAGAAATCGCCGCAGCACTGAATACCCCAACCACAGCCATTAATGCGGAGTTACGCCGACTCTGGCGCAGCGGTTCAGTCATAAGAAAAGAGCGCAAAACAGGCGGTCGCTTTTCTTACCAGATAAACCCGATGCCGTTCGGGTGCGGCAATCCACTTACCAACATGTTTAACCAGCTACTGAAGGAGGCCAGAGCATGAGCGCCATCAACCACCAGGAATTACGCGAACTGGCGATTGACCTGCAACGAATGGCAACGCATCAAAAATTACTGGCGTTTCGCGCAATGCTCTCGCCGTCTGCCGTGCTGGCACTGCTGGATGAGCTGGAGCACGCCAGAACCATGTCTCCAGCCATTCGCCTGGCGCTCCATCATGAAATCGCTGATTTCTGCGCTCCACTGGGTTCGCCTGGTGAACCAGAAACGCCGGAAGCAATGCAACGAGAGCTACTGCAACGCATCGACAAGGTTTTTGATTTCTTCCTTAACCAGTAAAGGACCGCGATATGAACAAAAAGACCTGGTTTCGCGCATACATGTGGGCGCTGGTATGCGTCCTCGTTTCTCTCATTCTGTATGCAGGACTACTCCCCCGAATGATTTCATCAGACAGCTCCTTCTTGGTATTGCTGGGCATTTTCATTGCCATGCTGTACCCGGCAGGCGTTGTTCGCCTTTTCAGTAAGTACATCAAGGAAATCAAACAATGAAGAAACTCAAACTCTTTCAGATTATCCCGCTTTTTGCCGCCATCCTGCTGGTTGGTTGCGATCGCGTTGAGCCAGGTAATGTGGGCATCAAAGTCAACAAACTGGGCGACGACAAAGGCGTCGGTGAAGTGGTTGGCGTTGGCCGCTACTGGACAGGCTGGAATACAGAGGTTTACATCTTCCCGACCTTCAAACAAATGAAGACCTACGATGAGCCGTTCAGCTTTCAGATGAGTGACGGCACAACCATCGGCTATCACATCGGTGTGGCCTACAAGGTTGATCCATCCAAAGTTACTACAGTGTTTCAGACCTACCGCAAAGGCGTGGACGACATTACCGACACTGACCTGCGCCAGAAGATCGCCGATGCACTCAACCGACTGGCCAGCAAAATGACCACCGATAAATTCATCGACGGTGGCAAGTCTGAACTGCTGGATTCAGCACTTAAAGATATTCAGGAAGAGATGACCCCCATCGGTATTCAGGTCATGAGCCTCTCTTATGTCGGTAAACCGGAATATCCGCCAACCGTTATCGACAGCATTAACGCCAAAGTCACGGCAAACCAGAAAACCCTGCAACGCGAACAGGAAGTCAAGCAACGCGAAGCAGAAGCCAACATGTTGCGCGCAGAAGCTGCCGGACAGGCTGATGCCATTCGCACAAAAGCCCAGGCTGAAGCCGACGCCATTCGTTTACGCGGTGAAGCTCTGCGCCAGAATCCCGGCGTTATGGAGCTGGAAGCAATCAACAAATGGAACGGCACGCTGCCGCAATACATGACCAGCAATACCGCTGTTCCGTTTGTTCCGGTGAAGTAATTAAACCCGGCCAGTGAAAATCGCTGGCCGGAGCAGTATCAGGATTTTTTAGTATGCCGTTCTCACAAAAAAACCGCTTGCCATGCCGCAATCAGTCAGGTTACATTTCCGCTGCACCTCATAAAACGGGTGCCGGGATTGGAACCCCGCAGACTAACAGAGCGCACAACCGCGCCAGCGGTTTTTTTGTGCGTACCGTATCGCCACGTCTTTTTCGCGTCAAAATTATGGTGGGGCGTACAGGGCCAGCATCAGCTGGGCCGGGTCCTCTGTTAGCCGGTAGTTCCAACCCTGTACGTCTCACCACCCCGAGCTTGGAACCTCTGGATGGTGAGTTTTCAAAACTGACTAACAGAGAGGCCACACCATGGCAAACCGCAAACAGCGCGCATACGCTGCGCGTCGTCACATCCAGACTGAAATCGACCGCAGACTTTCCCGCGCATTCCGCGTCGCTAAAATCATGCACATCAACATGCTGCATGAGCGTAGCTGCGAACTTTCAAACCTCTACTCATCCGCTGTTTTCAGCTATCTGGCGGATGATCTGCGCGAGCTTCAACAGCTCATCCAGCAGCAAAACAAACTCCATTAATTCCTGTTCCGGGCCTTTCCTGCACCTTGCGGCGGGAGGCCTTCGCACATCTGTAACAAGAGGATTGCCGCAATGATTCTCGCCAACGACTTTCTTGAATACCTGCTCAACACAGAACGTGATCTTGCCGCTCGCGTGCGTGATCGTTATGACATGTACCTGAAATCCCTGCCTGTACCGCAACTCGCTGACGGAAAAATTGTTATTGATGGTCGCTACATGATTGACAGCCACGAGGGAAATTACAGGCTTTACCGCATTGAAGGTGGCACCCCGTCCGTTATTGGCATTTACCAGCGCCCATCCTCTGCAATCGTCGATGTGATTGCCGACAGCATCCGCATCACACATCGCCATGCCGACACAGAAGACACCGTGCTGGAAATTCAGCGGCTGGCTGCCGTCTGCCGCGACACCCTGAATGGCATGACGAAGTAAATCACTATGACGGCAGAGTACATCAGGGACTGGCAACAGCCGCGCCACGCAGTGGGACGTGAAGGAACGGGGATCCCCGTTCCTGAATCCGCGCTTTCCTCCTGGCTGGATGCCTACCGGGCAGAGAACGAGCGCCGCCAGGAAATGGCTGATGCGGCGTTCTCCGCCACGCCGCTGGGCAACCTGATTAATAAAAGCCTGGATGCACAGGAAAAACAGGACAAAACCATCACACTGGCAGGAGACGCCAGAAAACAGGTACGCGGTGCGGTGGATGAAGCCATGGCCTCGCTGCGCCTGCTGCCGTCCTATCTGCGCGATCCGCTTATTCGCCACCTCTCCTTCCTGCGCAAAAAACAGGAAGCCGATCGCCGGAAAGGCAAAAAGAGCTGGCAGGCTGAACGCTACGCGCGCGGAACCCTGCGCAAAATATTCGAACGTCTGGACCGCACCGACCACCGCTGGCTGACACCGGGTTATCGCTCCCTTGCCGGACGCGAACGCCTGGATGATTTGCTTTACCTGCCGCAGCTCAACAAGCACCAGATACAGACGCTGGCCACCATGACGGCGGCGATGTTCAGCAGCACCTTCGAAAAACTCTGCGATGGCTTTGGCGCGACTGATGGCGAGCTGACCATGGAGGTAACGCTGAAGGCGTATCAGATGCTGGCCCGCATGGCGTTACACCTGCACGCCATGCCTCCGCATTATGACGCACTGACAACAGACAAAGACCGGAGGAACGAACCGGACACGGAGTTGCTGCCGGGCGCAATCCTTCGCCTGACCTGTGCGGAATGGTGGAAACGCAAACTGTGGCTGTTACGTTGCGAGTGGCGGGAAGAACAACTCCGCGCCGCCTGTCTGGTTTCCAGAAAAACATCGCCCTATCTGAGCCAGGACGCGTTAAGCGAGTTTCGAGCACAGCGCGAGAAAACACGCGATTTCCTGAAAAGTTTCATGCTGGAAAACGAAGACGGGTTCACGATTGATCTCGAGACGGTGTATTACGCGGGAGTAAGTAATCCGGTTCATCGTAAGGCAGAAATGATGGCCACCATGAAGGGGCTGGAACTTCTGGCCGAAGCCCGTGGCGACAAAGCGGTGTTTCTGACTGTCACCTGCCCGTCAAAATACCACGCCACAACAGAGAACGGTCATCCGAATCCCAAATGGAACGGGGCCACCATGCGCGACTCCAGCGATTACCTGGTTAACACGTTTTTTGCGGCGGTCCGCAAGAAACTGAACCGCGACGGCCTGCGCTGGTATGGCATCCGCACGGTGGAGCCTCACCATGACGGCACCGTGCACTGGCATATGATGGTCTTTGCTCATCCGGAAGAAATCGACACCATTGTGTCCCACACCCGCGATATTGCCATTCAGGAAGATCGTCACGAGCTGGGTGATGATATTACCCCACGCTTTAAGGCGGAGTACGTCGACGGCTCAAAAGGCACACCGACCAGCTACATCGCCACCTACATCGGGAAAAACCTGGACAGCCGTGCCGTGGATGGCATCGACCCGAAAACGGGCAAGCCACGCGTTGACCACGAAACCGGAAAATCAATGGCCGAGAGCGTGGAACGCGCCATCGGCTGGGCGCGCCTTCACCGGGTCCGCCAGTTCCAGTTCTTTGGTATCCCCTCCCGTCAGGTGTGGCGTGAACTGCGCCGCCTTGCCAGCCAGATGGCTCGCAACCCGGAAGGACCGCAACGGCTGAAGGATGACGCAATGGACGCGGTTCTTGCTTCCGCTGATGCCGGATGTTTTGCCACCTACATAGAGAAACAGGGCGGCGTACTTGTTCCACGCAAGGACTACCTGATTCGCACCGCCTACGACCTCGCAGATGAGCTGAACGATTACGGTGAACAGAGCGTACAGATTTACGGGATCTGGTCACCGCTCATCGGGGAGTCTTCCCGCGTATGCACGCATCCGGACAACTGGAAGCTGGTAAGACGCAAACCGGAAGCGGAAGACAGCGCCCGCGAAAATGGTTTTGACCTTCAGGGCGGCCCTGCCGCCCCTTGGACTCGTGGCAATAACTGTCCCCGTATACAGGAAACGGGCAACAACGGGACAGAACAGCCGGAAGAACGGCCAGCACCGTGGCCGCAGCTTCCTGACGGCGTTGACGTGAATGAATGGATGCGCTCACTGAAACGGCACGAACACCGGGCGCTGATGCGTTCGCTGCGTGACAAACAGGCAAAAAACAGCAGTGATGAAATGCAGAACTGGACACAGAGCCGCAAACAGCCACAGCCTTTGCCTGATAACCACGAGTTACTCGCTAAAGAATGGCGGGAGTCTGCTGAATCTCTCGGCCTGCATATCGGTGAACAGCAGATGCAGCACCTGTTACGGGGCGGCAGTCTGTACGTTGACGGCAGCATCATTGCACCGCAGGGATTTGAAATTGTACGCAAACCGGATACCCGCCCGGACAGCCGAATCACGCAGCTCTGGCAGCGCCTGAGCCGTAACCACGGCGTAAGCAGCACGGAGATCCGCCATAACCCGGTCGCCAGCTATCTGGAACAGCTGGGGGCATCAGACCCCGAAGCCGCCGCACGCCTGGCATCCACACTTCAGCAAGACCAGAACACCATGAAAACACCCGTTACCGTGCTTTCTGACATGCTGCGCGCCATCCGCGACGCAGAGCACGCACAGAGAATCAGTGAAACCACTGAACGCGCCCGCCGCAAAGCAGACCTGCTGCGGGGTGGCCTGACCAGTGGAAACAAAAAACAGACAGAAACGGGATTCACAAATCCCGTAAATGAGCAAAAAACGCGCCGCGATATATGAAGCGCGCATAAAACAGGCAAAAACGGGATTTCAGAATCCCGTAAACGATTAATTAATCAACATAAGGAAAAGCGACATGAAAATTTGTATCGATGACGGCTCCACCAACATCAAGCTGGCATGGACTGAGAACGGCGAACGCCGCAACGCCATCAGCCCGAACAGCTTCAAGTCGGAATGGTCTGCGCCGTTCGGTGGAACGCAGCCCGCAAACTACATGCTTGATGGCGTGCGCTATGGTTTTGATCCGGTCAGCGATCGCTTTGTCCAGACGACCGACACGCAATACCAGTACAGCGATGTGAATGTCATTGCCATTCATCACGCGCTGGTCAAATCAGGCATCACACCACAGGAAGTGGATGTGGTTGTCACCCTGCCACTGAGCGAATATTTCGACACCAACGCACAGCCGGACATGGCCAACATCAACCGCAAAAAAGCAAACGTCATGCGCCCGGTGGCGTACCAGAACGGAAAAGCATTCACTATCCGTAACGTACGGGTTATGCCTGAATCCATTCCGGCTGGTTTTAAAGCACTGGCTGACATGAGTCCGTTTGAATCCCTGCTGATTGTGGATTTAGGCGGAACCACGCTGGATGTGGCAAAGGTTCAGGGACAACTGGCAGGTATCAGCCAGGTGTTTTGCGATCCACACGTAGGCGTTTCCCTGATGGCCGATGCCGTACTGTCGGTGATGGCCACTAACGGTATGCGTACCAGTCACCACATCGCCAATACCATTATCGAACATCGCCATGATGAAGCCTGGCTGCGCCAGCACATCCACAATGACGCGCATTACGCCAGCCTGATGGCGGTTATTCGTGAAAAGGAAGAAACACTGAAACAACGCGTGATCCGCGCGCTGGCGGGTTTTTCGGGTTACGGGCGGGTGATGGTTGTCGGTGGAGGGGCGGAGATTGTGGCACCCGCTATCCGCGAAGCCTGCGGAGTTAATGCGACTTTCATCGCGGACGGGGTGCCACAGTTTGCTCTGGTTAACGGGCTGTACGCAATGGACAAGGAGTAAACCAATGACGACACCAACCAGACGGATAAGTTTCTATCTGAAGCCAGCTGCAGTCAAGAGTGAACGGGAAGCGTGTAATTATCTCGACAGCCTGCCAGCCTCCGAACGCAGCCGCGCGCAACGCGCGGCATTTCTGGCTGGACTGGCACTCATTAAAAACGATCCTGCCTTTGCTTACTGGCTGGCTGAATGGTCAGAGGGGGAAAATATGCCTGCCAACAATCACATATGGGGCTGGCATAACAGCGAGCCTGTTGGTTGCAAAAATCAGAATATAAGTCAAATAAAAAAGAATATTCAGGAATTTTTTCCTGAATGATCACAAAAAGCATGGCTTTCGCCATGCTTTTAAATATCAAATATCAGCTTCGCACTAGAAACGCCCAAGCTTTCCAGCCATACTCATGAGCATCCAGCTTTCGACCAGAATCACCACGAACCTTACGGTATCGGCAAAACTGCCAACGAAATCCTTTCGGAGCCGGTTTTTTTACAATTGATTTCAAAGCCATCCATAATCACCTCCTTACTGAGAATGATTTTTACCTTGATTATCTGCCTGGATTGACTAGAATCACAGTTGTACATGCAAAACATCAAGGTGATGATATTTCTCAGACTATCATTCCTTTGTGTTGAAAAGCCCCTGACGGTTGGCCCCGTCAGGGGCTTAATATTTATGCAACCTGACAGGAATGTTCTGCCGTCGCAGTAACAACCCCACCGGAATACCCAAACTTAAAATCCCACCCCAGGATGTTTAGCATGATAAACAGTCGATCAATGGTATGATTATCTAACTTACCATTAATGATTTCGCTTACTCTTGGTTGGGTTGTTTCCAGCAATTCAGCAGCTTCTCGCTGGGTAAGACCGCGCTCCTGAATCATTTTTCGGATAATAACCATTAATTGGGCCCGGATGTGTTTATCACTAGCTTCATTTACAGAGCTACTTGATGACGCATAAGGGTTTTTGACTACGACGAATTCCATAACTCTCCAGCCTTAATCAGCGATGTTGCTGACATTGATTATGTTATATCAGATTTGAGATACCTGCAAGCTATCTTAAGCCATTTTTACGACGATACTCCACTAATTGTTTGTATCTTGCGGCAGCTGTCTCATATTCTTTTTTTGACACACCATTTGTCTTTTTCTTAAATGTATGAAGTATGTAAACAGACTCCGCAAATTTCGCAACGTAAATCATACGATAAGAATCACTACTCTTGATGGTTAATTGCATTGCGTAGCGACCAATCGTTTCCCGCATTGATTTTTTTTGAGCAGGTGGAACCCCCAAGGCATCATCACCATCCACTGGAAAATCGAAACTGTCGAAAGAATGAGGACAATCGCTCTGCAGTGCAACAAGCTCAAAATTTATCCTTTCTCGAACAGCTTCAGGATAACTATCAATTTGTTTCTGAATTTTATCATTCCAATATGTGATGTCTTTCACTCAGAACCTCTCACCAACGTAACCGAACGAAATTATACAAAGATCTTTTTTTCGCTTAAATACATCCACTGAACGTTGATTTTAATGCAAGATTGTGCACAAATTTGCACAATTTTTTTGAACGACTTTTTGCCCTTCCGGCCCGCGTGGCGGCTGGATCCGCCAAGGATCCGTGCGTGCACAAAAAAACGCGTTTTTTCTGCGCGCAGGTGACGGGGGAACAGCCCGCGTTTCAGGGGGTAAATAGCATTCCCTGAACGATGTCGCAGCGACACAACAGAATGGCTGTATCGCTCACGCTGAGCGTGAAAAATACGTAAGGGGTTCTGATTTGATGGGGTGAAAGGTAAGGCCGTCAAATCGCAATGAGACGGCGAGAACATGCTGTCAGCTCGATGGGATTGCGTAAGAGTCTGGCCATCGATGATGGCGATAAGTTGGAAGACGTCGTGAAATTATCTGATTGATACGGGAGCTGGAGAGTCGGGGCATAAATTTTTTATGCCCCGGCGAAGCAGCAGACAAGCGAAGCGCGTCAGTGATGCGGCACCTTGCCGACCACACTCCATAAGTGCAAAATACGAGCAAAGAAATCAATGGAGGCTGTTTTATGGTCATTAATTACAAGCAGTTACGAGAAAAACGAGAGCAGGTAAAGGAAAGTTTTCGCCGCAATGAAGATCTGACCCCGCTTGTACACCTTGCCCAGGGAATTGTTGATGCTTATGAAATCTCTCTGGAGCTGCCATCACAGACATGGACGGATAGCGACGGTAATCGCCAGCATTACGTTTCATGCGGACTGGAAACAACTGAAGGGTTTCGCAGAATGCCTTTATCTCAGATTCCTGCCGCTACCCCCAAAGCAAGGGGCGGCAATGATGAGCGAAAACTGATTTTTAGCATTGAGACAGTGGTTGACGACACACCTGGCGAAGTCGCGTTCGTGCATACTCCTCTTTCGATCGCAATGTATAACGATGAAATACAGGTTCGCGTTAATAATAATATCGTGCCACTTAAAGAAGGTAATTCACCCTACACCACCGTTTGTGAAGCCATTCAATATTACGTTCTCTCTGAAATTGATAATCTCAAGCCTGACGGCACCCAGAAAATGGTTCAACTCTGGTAATAAGGACAGCCCCATCACGGGGCTGTTTTTTCATCAAGAAGTGCATAAGAGTTAAAACGGATCACCTCTTCGCCAAGCCAGTCATTGATGTGCTTCATGGCCTCCATGACGGGCATCAGCTCGTTAATTGCGTAAACCCGCGCGGCCTTCTCCACATCACCAAACGCACTTTTTTCACCCGGCATCGCCCCCATCAGTTGCGGCGGAACGCGGTGCGCAGCCAGCACATCATCACGGGATGCCGCCTTAACATTCATGAACTCATCCTTTGCGGTGATCTGCTGGAACGGCAAAATTTGCACCCCCTCTTTGCCCCCGTTGGGCGCATGAATGAGCACGTTTTTAAACGCACCACCACCACGTGCCCCCTGTAGCGTTTCTTTCAGGGAGTCCATGCTTTCGCGGTTTACCTGCGCTGCACCGATGTAGATGATGCACCCGGCGTGGGATCCGTTGTCGTAATACAGTTTTCTGAACATGTCCGCCGAATGAGACAGGCTGGCCGAGAGTAATGCGCCAAGATATTCCGGCATGCCGTAAATTTCCTGGTTAATGTCAGGATTCATCAGGTGGCACACTTTACCAGGGCGAAACTGAAACGCATCCTTGCCATCCTGCACATACCACCATGATTCAAGATCGCTTCCGCGTCGCATGTATTTCGCCAGGGCGTGCCGTAATTTAAGCGGTTCGCCGAGCATATTGCTCCGAAGCTCAAGGAATGCGTTACCGAACACAAACCAGTCCAGCGCCAGCGCCGAGAAATCCTGCCGGGAAAGCAGCGGGTGCGGAATGTAGCAACCGAGCAATACATTACGCTTAAAGTAAAGCGCAGACTGATGCCAGGACGTTTGCCGGGCAGCTCTTGCCAGACCGTACCAGTCCACCGGGGTTTCATACCACCGCCCGTTATCAGCACAGTACATGTTGTCCAGCAGGTCATGCCCGGTCAGGCGATAAGGACCATCAAATGTGAATGCACTGAGCGATGATTCTTTCCTGAGCGCATCAGCGAGATCAATGCGTGAACTCATGCGCACTTTTTTATTTTTTCTGCTCATCAGAACTCCATAACCGTGAAACGCTCGTTTTCTCCTTCGCCGCCAATCGGTTCGTTAATGACAGCAAGCATGGTTGCCCACGCAAGGTCGCCGTGGCTGATCCCCCTCGCGCGGTCCGTTTCGTAAGTGATAAAGCCGCCCGGTGTTTTCACCTTACGCACGGCGTTAAAGGCCGCGACCAGCTCGCGTTCGGCGCGATCGTATTCCCACCGCCCGGCACGCATTATTTGCAGCATTTTCAGTACCAGCGACCGTTTTGATGACAGCGTGAAGGTGTACGGAATAGCAGCAGGGAAAAACCGTTTCACTATCTGATAAACAGCCTCCCCGTTCCCGCCCGTCACATCAATGCCGATGTGTTCCACGTTGTAGCGACACGTGAACTCTTCAATGACTCTGGCCTGTTCTTCAAACTCCAGCCCCTGAACGCGTCGCGTCTCCACCGTTCGAAAACGGCCTCCAGGAACAGCCGGAGGAACCACTACGGACACAGCGCCGCTGTCGCCGTTTCCACTGCTGCCGTTTGCGTCATACCCAATCCATACCGGACGATTCCCCATCGGGCGGGGAGCAAAAGGTTTCCAGTCTTTCCAGTCGTCGTATCCGTCAACACCGCAGCCAATCAGTATATTCAGGTTAAATGCCGATTCCCCTTCGCGGACAAACTCACACATATAGAGATTGCGGAACTCGTCTTCGGTGTTTTCATCACGAATTTCGTCAATATCGGTGTGTTTCCAGCCGTGATTAACCACATCTTCCAGCGTGACAATTTGCCGCCACGTCCGGTCAGGGCAGATAAGCCCGTTATGCAGCGTTTTCCAGTCCACAGAAAAACGCTGACGTTTATGCGTGGCCTTTTTCTCGTTCCAGCGGTCGCCGTTCCAGTAGGCGTATGCCTCGTGCGTTTCGGTGGATGGCGTGGAGAAGTAGGTGCGCCGCAGTCCGCTGAGGGTTGCCATAGCGCCAGCCACCTTGCGCAGTTCAGCAAAGCGACTGACCCAGAAAAATTCATCAAAATAAAAATTGCCCGTGTAGGACTGTGCCGTCGCAGCAGAAGTACCAAGAAAATGCAGCTCTGCGCCGTTGGAGAGGATGATTTTATCGCCCCCTTTCAGCTCCACATCAACTTCAGATGCAGCCTTCTGAATAATGCTTTTAAACTGGAACGCCTGACGACGCGACGCAGACAAAAAAATCTGGTTACGCTGGTAAGGTTGCGCCACATCGTCACGCAGCGCCATCAGCAGTGCTTCCTGTGCAAAATACCAGGTCGCCCCAATCTGTCGGGATTTCAGGATCATCCTGTTACGTATCCCGGCTTCACTGCAAAGGGTCAGGGAGTCAAACCAGCCCCGCTGATGCCACTCCAGCCTGCTGATGATTTTTTCCCGCAGTGCGGCAATCTGCTCCGGCGTGAAATGATTTTTAAGTTTTTTCGCCCGGCCTTTCTTTCCTGTGGCCGTCACATCCGGCTGGCCATCATGCAGTTTTTTAAGCTGCCGGGTCAGCAGGTCTATTTCCTTAAAGTCACCGCCTGTTTTATTCTGTTTTTCAGTAAGCTGGATGAGGCGCGCATCGATGGACTGCGTGACACGCTGCACGGGTGGCGTTTCATCCCACTGGTCGCGTTTTTTCCACGCATAAATCGTGTTCGGGTTTATTCCCATCAGACGTGATATTTCTGCGGGCGGATAACCCTGCCAGTAAAGTTGCCGCGCACGCTGGCGCACAAAAGCGTCCTGAATCATTGCTCCCCCTGAGTAATTACAGGAAGATTACCCGCGCGCGAAACCGTTCTCCTTAACCCCCTGTTCTGGCCGTTTTCTTACAACAAAAGCCCTTTGTATCAGCCTGTTACGCTTTGCCATCATGACTGAAGAACCAGTCAGAGGGGCAAAAACTATGGCTAATGAAAAAAAGACATCCCGCAAAAAGTTTCGCGTGGCTGTCTCCGGATCAACTGTTGATGGCCGCGAAATCAGTCCGGTACATCTGCGTGAAGCCGCCGAGAACTTCAACCCGGATGTTTACGCTGCCCGCGTGAACGTTGAGCACTATCTCTCGCCATGCCCGTCAAGCGAATTTTCCGCAATGGGCGATGTCACCGCGCTGAGTACGGAAGATATTACGGAAGGCCCGCTGGCCGGACGTACTGCGCTGTATGCAGAAATCGAACCGACCGAGCGCATGAAGCAGCTTGTCGCTGACGGCAAGAAAATCTATTCCAGTATCGAACTGCACCCGCAGTTCTCCGTTAACGGGCGCGCCTATCTGGTCGGGCTGGCGATGACCGACACCCCGGCAAGCCTGGGCACTGAGCGCCTGAAATTCACGGCACAGCAACGTCAGGCGGTGATGACGTTCAACAGTGTCCAGGGTGAAGCACCGCTTATCTCCGAAGCCATCGAGTCTGAAATCATCGAAATGGCAGAACAACGCCAGGAAGAAGGCACCCAGTGGTTTAACCGCGTAATGGGGATTATTGGCCGTGGCCGCAAAGCGGATGACGCCAGTTTCTCCCGCATTCAGGAAGCGGTGGAAGGCGTCGCAACGTCACAGGCCGACATTATCGACCGTTTTAATGTGCTGGAAACCCGCCATCAGCAGGACCGCCAGAAAATCACGTCACTGACCACAGAGCTGACAGCACTGAAGGAAAAACTGCGCACGCAGGACGGCGATCCGCAGAACCGCTTCACCGCAACGGGCGCAGCCTCCGACCAGCTGGCTGACTTCTGATAAGACAAAGGAGCAAATTTTTTATGAATCTGGTGATGTCAGATATTACCCGCAACAAGCTGGGTTGCTATATGGCGCAGCAGGCGTCGCTTAACAATATCCCGGTTTCCGCACTGGTATCGCGATTTACCGTGGAACCCTCGGTACAGCAGCGTTTTGAAAACGCCTCAAAGGAAAGCACCGAATTTACAAAAAGAATTAACGTGATCGGCGTGACCGACCAGAAAGGCGAAAAAATCCTCCCGGATACCACCGGGCCGATTGCGCGCACGAATACCAGTTATGACGGCACAAAACGCCGTAACCCGAATAACGTGGTTGATCTGAAAAACCGCAAATACCAGTGCGAACAGGTGAACTACGACACGTTTATTTCATATCCGCAGCTTGATGCCTGGGCGGCACACCCTGATTTTCAGTCCCGCATCAGCGCACAGATTGCCCGACAGGTGGCACTTGACCGCATCATGATCGGTTTCAACGGCACGTCTCACGCGGATGAGTCTAACTTCAGCACCAACAAGTTGCTTCAGGACGTTAACGTGGGCTGGCTGGAGCACATCAGAACCGACGCCAGCGAACGCGTTATGAATGACGTGACGCTGACCTCCCGTAACATGGACAACACCGTGGCGCACGCGGGTAAGTATGCGAACGCTGATGCACTGGTACAGGACGCGCGCTCATCCCTGCTGGATGAATGGCACAAGGAAGCTGACGACCTCGTGGTGATTATGGGGCGCAACCTGTTTAACTCGCTGCGTCTGCCCGTGCTGAACAGCATCAGCGGCCAGAATCCCAATGCGGAATTACTCGCCGGGCAGCTCATTCTGTCATCGCGCACCATTGGCGGGCTGGGCGTGTTCCTTGCGCCGTTCTTCCCGGATTCAACGATGCTGATCACCTCGTTCAACAACCTGTCGATTTACTGGCAGAAAGGTTCAATGCGTCGTCTGATGAAAGACGAACCGGAATACAACCGCATCGCCACCTACCAGTCCATCAATGACGCTTATGTCGTTGAAGACTATGGCAAGTGCGCGATGGTCACTGGCCTGAAGTTCGCCGACAGCTAATCAACTCACGGCGGGCATCATGCCCGCCTGTAACGGAGAGAAAGAATGATTACTCCTGCACAGCAACACTGGCAGAACGTGATGGCACAGCGCGCAGGCCGGGCGAATGAAGGCGTGGACCACGCCGCGCGTACCGCGCATGAAGAGGTGCTGTATCGTCTGCGTCTGGCACAGGCCCGGCTTAAGGGCGTACAGGCAAGAAGCGCGAAAGCCGCCATCAAAAAAGAGTTGTTGCCGGATTTTTCCGGCTGGATTGAGGGAACGCTGGAGGCTGACGGCGGGCAGCAGGACGAAGTGATTGCCACGCTGATGGTGTGGGCGATTGACTGCGGCGATCTTCCGCTTGCGCTGCGTATTGGTGCGTATGTGGTCCGTCACAACCTCATCATGCCGGATAACTTTGGCCGTACTGCTGCCACGGTACTGACCGAAGAAATCTGCAACCCGGTACTGACGCAGGCCGGGACGGATGCCGACGCGGATTTGTCCACCTTTATCGAACCACTGGACACACTTTGGGAAATTGTCGCCAACCAGGATATGCCGGACGAAGTGCGCGCCAAATTATGCAAGGCGTGCGCCTTTGCCCGTCGTGGTCTGACCGATGCAGACAACATGGCCTTATCACTGAAGCTGCTGCGCGAAGCGATGCACCTGAACCCGAACGCAGGTGTGAAACGCGAGATTGCAACCCTTTCCCGCGCCCTGAAAAAAGCCGATTCCGCAGCCGCACCAGAAGACGCCAGCGCACAGCAGACGCAGGACGAAAGCAGCAAAAGTAAAAAGACAACGCGGAAGCCTGCAACACGAAAAACCACCGCGACGCAGAAGGCGAAGCGCGGTTAACGACTGACCCCGTCAGCGGGCGGCGTGCGCGGTGTTCCGGTTTGACTCCGTGACCGTTTACACCGCGCACCCACCGCCCGATTTTTTCAGGAGTGAACCCCATGAGTATGGTTGCCAGAACCAACCCCGGCCCCGCAGAGGACGACATCACCGATACCGATGATGGTGATACCCGTATTTCAGCGGGCGCATTCTGGCCGGATATTGTGCTGCGTGAGCTGCGTCTGGCGATACGACTGCCGGGCCGTGTGACCACCTCCCGCCTGCTGCATACCGCCACCGGGGCCGTGGCACACGTTACCCGCGAGCTGGAAGCGTGGCAGCAGGAACAACAGGCGGCTGGCCATCAGACGCTGGCCGATGTTCCGGCACCCGTAATTAACGGAGAAAGCGTCAATCTCTGGCACTGGCGCAATGCCGTTTATACCGCCACACGCGCCCTGATTCTGGAGCGTTACCGCGATGCGGACACAACGGATAAGGGCGACCGCCGCGCGGACGCACTGGATATACAGACATCGGATTTGTGGCGCGATGTGAGCTGGGCCATCTCTGACATTCTGCGCCGCCCGCGAATCTTTGCGGAGTTGTGCTGATGAAAGTGAAGGCACTGGAAGGCGACACCGTGGATTCGCTCTGTTTCCGGTACTACGGCACGACGCAGGGCGTCACCGAAAAGGTGCTGGATGCCAACCCCGGACTCTGTCAGCAGGTATTTCTGGACGCCGGGCAGGAAGTGGAGATGCCGGAGCCGGAGAAGAAGAAACGAGAAATGATTCAGTTGTGGGGGGAGTAGCAGTGAGCACCATTCAAACAGGGATCACAGAGCAGGTTATTGCGTGGCTCTTTGACCACCTGCCAACGGTGTATGCAGTAGGCGCGGCGGTCAGCATTTCCGCGCTGATGAGTCTTTATGACGGACGAACACTGGTTCAGACCGTAACGGGATCGCTGGCGTGCGGCGTTCTTGCCATGGCCGTGGCCGGGTCGTTGCGCTTCTTCGGAGTTCCTGAGGATGCCGTGACGTTTTTCGGCGCATCTATCGGTTTTATGGGTGCAGAGAAAGCACGCGACAAGGTTATTGCGGCCTTTAATCGCAGGGTGAAGGAGAAGGACGAATGAGCGACACATTTAAATTCAGCAGCCGGAGCGAAAAGAATTTACAGGGTGTAAATCCTGATCTGGTGAAAGTGACCCGACGGGCACTGGAAATCTCGGAAGTGGATTTTGGTATCACCGAAGGATTGCGCAGCCGTTACCGCCAGAAGCAACTTGTGGCCACAGGTAAGAGCCAGACCATGAACAGCCGCCACCTTACGGGGCATGCCGTGGATGTTGTGGCGTATGTCGGCAGCCAGGTGTCATGGGAATGGCCGCTGTACGAAAAAATCGCAGCAGCATTCAGACAGGCCAGCCGGGAGCTGAATATTCCGGTGGAATGGGGCGGCGACTGGAAGACCCTGAAAGACGGACCGCATTTTCAGTTACCACACGGAGCCTATCCGGCATGAAGCTCTGGCCCACGCTTGGCGTCGCTTTCCTTCTGATTGCCGGATGGGGAACATCCATGCGTCTGTCGTGGTCGCTGGGCCGGGAGAACGCCAGAAACGAAGCGCAGGCCAGCACCCTGAAAAGTACCGCCGACACCCTGAATATCATCAGCGCCGGGGTACAGGATATGCAGCAGGTGCTGGCGCAACTCCGCGTGGAAAATCAGCAACGCAATCAGGACGGAGAGGTAAGACGTGAACAGCTACGCAACGATATTGCAAAAGATGAATGCGCCCACGCTTTGCCTGACGCTCGTTTTACTGACAGGCTGCGCAGGCACGCAGAACGCGCCACTGCCAGCGCCGTCAGTCCGGCTTATACCGCAGACGCTGACCATTCCGGTAACGCCGCCCCCCTTCCCTGACCCTCCCACATGGGGAAATCTCGGTATATGGGGCGACCGCCTTCTGGATGCACTGGAAACCTGTAACGCGGATAAACGGGCCATTGAATTACTGGAACAGCGCAGGCTGCAACGACTGAACAACGAGGACAACAACCATGCTGAAAACTGATTCCCTGCGTGAAGCCATGACCCGTTCATGCCGATGGTGTCAGGCCAACCCGGAAAAATTCACCATTTTCGTGGAGAGCGGCAACATTGAAACGACAGGAGAAACCCCATCGTTTGTTTACCGCTATCAGATGGTGATGTTTGTCATGGATTACGCCGGGGAGCTGGATGACCTCACGCTGCCGCTGCTGGCGTGGTTATCCGAAAATCAGCCACAGTTGTTGCTCAACCCTGAGCGTAATCAGGACATCAAATTCTCCGCCGTTATCAATGACGATGACAGCGCCGACCTCCTGTTTACGCTCCCCCTGCGGGAACGCGTTCGCATCACGCGCAACAGTCAGGGCACACCGCAGGCAGAACACCTGCCGGAGCCAAAACCCCGTCTGCCCTCTTCCGAAGGCGACTGGTCGCATGTATTCCAGGATGTGACGTGGGGTGAAAGCGATGGATAAGGCATTCACCCGCGTGGATGAAACCTTTGAGGCCATCCGCAACAGCCTGAATCAGCAGGCCATCAATAACATCGCCAGAAAGCTGGCACAGGATTTACGCCGCGCCCAGCAGGCGCGTATCCGGTCACAGAAAGCGCCGGACGGGACCGCGTGGACACCACGCAGACGCCGCGTAACCCGGATACAGGAACGCATTCGCTTTATCTGGAATAACGAAGCACGCACGCTGAAAAACTGGCATCACGACACGGGGAAACACGGGCGAACCATTACCGGGTGGGATGAGGATAAAAACAATATCCGCACGTTTTACCGGGATGACAT
>NZ_CAOLGM010000082.1:0-20507 GCF_948475835.1 uncultured Escherichia sp.
CTGCATCTCTGCCTGCAGCCAGTCCTCCGGAGCCATCCGGAAATAATCCTCCGGCTCACCTTTTTCGTTCTGCTCATTACAGAAAAAATAACGTTCACCACCGACCTCTGTCAGATCGATTTCCCAGAGCACCACCTGGGCTGACTGAGTGAGGCGTGTCGTCTCATGATGTGTTTCCTGTGGAATATCCTGCATCAGAGCCTCCTATGCCACGACCTGTTCAAAATCTGCCGTTATGGTTACCCACAGCGCCCCCACGCTTGCCGACCATTTACGACAAACCACCCTGATCGGTTTCCAGTCATAAGGTGGCGTCCACTGAAATGCACGGACGCCACCGTGCCGTTCCAGAAAGGCTTTTAAAGATGGGTGGTCACATTTACGAACACGTATCGTCACGCTGTAAGTCGACAACTGGTTATTCAGTCCCGCCGCACGACGCTGTTCATAACCATCGCCCAGCTTCACTGTCACCACTTTCGGCTCTGATACCACATTCATATCCGGGCGCACTTTCCAGTGAAACGTCTCCATTACCGATATGCTCCACTTAACCGACCACCATCACGGGCCTGCTGTTGCATAAAGTCCGCTGCCGCTTTTTTCCCGAGGTCATAAACCGCCTTCAGGGCAGCCGGACCTATCTGCCCGTTCGTGCCATCGTTATTGATCTCGATGTTGTACTGCGGGGAAAACATCGCCATACCTGACCCCCCAATATCCGCCACAACCCCCAGCTTACCGTCAGCACCACGACGCAATGGCAGAATGGCTTCAGGTCCCGCTTCCCCCATCACACCCGCGCCTTTTGCAAAAGCAAAAAACGTCGGACGGTTAACCACCGTGCCACTGTAACGACTCAAATCAGCAGACTGATAAATCCCCCCATTGGCATTCAGGGAAAGGCTGCTGAGATCAAATCCCAGTACACTGCCAATCCCTTTTATCGATTTCATCATGGTTGCCTGCGCCAGGATTTTCGCCATATCTGACAGCACAGAAGAGGTGAAGGATTTGAAATTGAGTTTGCCGGTAGTGACAAAAGTTGCCAGGCCATTTCCCATGTTGCTGAAGGCTGACGAGAACACCTGTTCTGCTGTTTCTGCCGTATTATCTGCATCCACGGTAAAATCCTGAAATGCACGCAGGACTCCGTTTTTCCAGTTACCCTGCACAACTTCAAGCTGTTGCCAGTAACGGCGATTCTCATTCAGTTGTCGGTTCAGGCTCTCCGTCAGCGCCTGCTCGGCCTTTCTGTAGTCATCCGTGTTATATGTCCCTTTCTGCTCACTATCCCGCCTCAACTGCTCCAGCTGTTGCTGGTATTTCTGGCGAAGACTCAGTTGTACCTGATATCGCTGTCGCTGCTGATCACCCATACCCACCGTGGCGATATCCAGGTCATGTTGCTGACGCTGAGCGCGCTCTTCTTCAGCCAGTTGACTGGTCAGCTGAATTGTTTTTTTCTTCAGCTCGTTGAGTGCCGTCTGTTTCTGAAGCTCCTGCTGTTTTACATCCAGCAGCGTCAGTGCCTGAATCAGTTCATCTTTACGGGCCAGCACACTCTTTTCATCTGCCGTCAGTTTTTTCCCGTCCAGGTCGCTGATGCGCTGCTGCAGAGCCAGAAGCTGTTTATGCGCTTCTGTCATCCTTTCCGTGGCAGTGCCTGCTGACTGTCTGGCAGCAGCAATCTGTCCTTCCACCTGTGCCTGTTGCTGACTGTACTGCAGCAATAACCGGGTGGCCTCATCATTACGGGTTTCGCGTGTTTTTTTCTTACCGGATGCCAGGGCTTTCTCGTAACGTTCATTTTCACGTTGTATCGCCGCATCCCTGACAGCCTGATCGGCGTACTGCATGGCATTAATACGCGCAATTTCACGCTGATGTCGTGCTGCTTCCGTTTCATTCATCCGGTTCAGTGCAGCATTTTCAGCATTACGGCGTTTCTGTTGCTCCTGATAATTCCGCTCTGCCTGCTCTTTTGCATCCTGCAAATCCTTCTGGCGTTTTTTCTCCTGAAGATCGTTAAGACGCTGCTGATCGTATTCAACCTGAGAAGATGATGCCGTCCAGGGGAGTCTTTTCGCCCGCGACACTTTCTCCTGTAAAGCGGCAATCTGTTCATCCAGCGAGTCTTCACGACCAATATTCATGGCCGCATCCCAGAAACGACTCCACAAATCAGACAGATACTTCAGCGTACTGCCAAGCGCATTGAGGTTATTATCAATATCCGCAGTACGCCGACCGGTTTCCTCTGCCAGTGCAGACATGGCTATCCGTGCAGCATCACTGGACCGCCCCTGCTCCCCAAGGACGCGTATCTGCTCAAGCTGAGTGGCAGTAAGAAAATGCAGCTCATTGTCCAGAGCCTTCGCGGCATTTACAGGATCATCCTTCAGCCGCTTAAACTGATTTATGGTATCGCTGACCGACTGGCCAACCGATCGCTCCATCTGTGCGGCAACTCTCGCCACCATACCGATATCGTTTCCACGAAATGCACCACTCCCCACCACCTGAGCCAGCGCACCGGCTGCAGCATGTTGCGTGATACCATTCCCGGAAATAGCACGACTGAGCGTCCACAGCTGCCCGGCAGTGACTCCGGCATAATGCCCCGTCAGCGACAACTGGCGGTTAAATTCTTCCCCCTCCTTCTGACCGTCATACCAGGCTTTACCCAGACCATAGACGGCCGCGGCAATACCGCCAATAACCCAGCCAAGCATCATGCCTTTCGGTGACATCAGTGTGTCTATCCATCCGGCACGGTTAGCCAGCGTTATCCCGGATCCCCTCAGCGCCCCTAAATTGCCGCGGGCCAGTTCACCTATCAGAACGCCTATCTCCTGGCGGGCTGCTGCACTTTTCAGACCCAGCGAATGCGTGGCTTTTCCTGCCTGCTCCATTTTGCGGATATACACTTCTGCAGCACTGCTTACCCCCAGCTGGGCTGCCTTAGCACGAAGCAACTCAGAAGATGAAAGATTCAGGCGGGTTGCCTGCTCTTTAAGCTGACGGATAAACGCCACTTTCTGTCGGGTAGCCTCTTCCTCAGCCTGTGTAAGAACACGGGTTTTCGCAGTAACCTCAGAAATCAGCGCCAGATAATCCTGCTGACCAATCCCGCCACTGTTTCTGGCCTGTCGGATCTGCTGCTGAATACGCTGTAATTCCTGCAGCCCCGCACTGGCCTGTTTCACACTGTCAATCTGACGATAAAACGCAGCAGCCGCTTTATCCTGAGCCTCCGCCAGAGCCATGGCCTGCGCCTGTTCCTCGCGCATTTTCTGACTCAGTGCCTCCATGCGCTGGCGGGTTTTCTCCACCTCGCGGGCCATGCGTTCATGAGCCTGTGCGTTCTTCTCCACCGTCTGCGTATGGACGGATGCGGCTGTTGCAGCCGAAGAAGCTGCCTGCGTTGTCTGCCGGGCGGCCTGAGTCTGACGCTCCATAAAACGCTGCATACGGGCAGAAGACCGTTCTGCATCGCTGGCTGCACCATTCAGAAGGTTTTTGATACGGGGAATTTCATTTTTAAACTCTGCCGCATCAATCCCCAAATCAATGACCAGGTTGGCTATCTGGTCCATAACGCACACCTCCGGAAATACCTTCCCCAAGATGCATCAGTTCTTCGTCCGTTCGCTCCGGTATCCCGTTCTCTTCCGGTAAAAGGCTGAAATCAGCCACCGCAGCATCACTGCTGCCGGACACCATTCTCACGATCAATGCCTTCAGCGAGGCAAACTGCGCATCCATCCACACATCACTGAAGCTCTGCATCCGGAAATAATCACCCCACTCACCAAGCTCAGTGGCCGACATTTCCGACAGCATCCGCCGCCAGTCTGCCCGCCGGAACTCCCGGGCAAGCCGCATGACAAACTGCATTTCCCGCGTCAGGACTTTTCCGGCGTCAGCACCTCATGCTCCAAATCCCCGGCATTCTCAATGGCTCCCATACCGCTCAGCGACAGAACCATCTCTGCCCCCGCACCCAGGGCATCATACGACCATGTTGTAATAACGGATGCGTAAAGCGTCTCAACATCCTGAGACTGTTCCGCATTCCACAGTGAGCGGGAAACCAGCCAGGCATTGATATCCATCCCCATCCGCAGAAAAGCAATCTGTCGTTCAGCCTCCGGCAGTTCTCCCTCCCCGGCATCAAACTTTGCCGTTCGCTGCTGAACAAACGTCAGATATTCAATTCTCTGCAGCCCGGACAGCTCACTGAGCACCACGGACTGTTTTTCATAATTAAACGTGTCCTGTTTCAGAAACATCATGTTCTCCACCTGCAAAAAAGCCCCGAATAACCGGGGCAAATGATGAGTATCGTCCTGTTAACCTGCTGCGCTGACAGTCACCGCAGCCACAGCCACAAAATTCCCGTCAGCGGTCATGCCCACAATGCTGACACTGCCCTGCTTCACGCCTTTTACCGTGGCCACAAGTCCGTTCAGGGTAACCGTGGCAGTCTGTGGATCTGACGAATGCACACTGATCGCTTTGTCACTGGCTCCGTCAGGTTTTACTGTAAAGGTCAGCGTGGTGGTTGCTCCCACTTTTACACTGGCAGACGCCGGTGATACTGTCAGCCCGGTAACGCTCACGGTTTCAGTGCCTTCCTCTGCCAGATACGGACGCCCCACACCGCTGATTTTCACAGTGCGGGTCATCACGTCTTTTGAGGCAATGGTTTTACCCAGTGAGCTCAGCCAGCCACGGAAAACATCAACAGTGCCGTTGGGATATTTGATACGAAACGCGCAGACTTCACCGGAGTCGAACAACTGAACCAGTTTTTTCTGCCCGCTGTCACCCGGACGCCAGGCCAGCGTCGCCGAAGTATCACCAACGGATTTCTGCCCCTGGGTTGTCGTTTTCCAGTCTGCATCTTCATCATCGAGATAAGTGTCATCTTCTGCATCAGCGGTCATTTCGCCAGGTTGCAGATCCTTCACCATCGCAAGACGCAGCCAGTCAGTGTCCGACAAAGGGTTCGCAAACGCATCGCCGTTGCCGGTATACATCCAGAACGTCGTCCCCGCACCTTTCGTCTTTGCCAGTGGATTTGGTGTGGTCATTACCACCTCCTTAATTCGTGTACGTGATCTGGTACGTGATTTCCGCCATCGCCCAGGTGGCCATCTCATTATCACGTTGATAGTTAAAACCGAGTGGGATCAGGGTGTCGATGAGTCCGGAAAGTGCCGGTATATCATTCAGGGCAGGGAAAATAGTGCTCTCCATCCACATATCCAGCTCTGAATCCGGTGCCTGTGCCCGGATGAAGACGGCAATATGCAGAACAGCCTGCCAGTCATCTTCATCCGTCATTTTTCCGGTGTACTGAGCATCACTCAGCCACACCGCCACGGCAGGCAGTTCCTGCGCATCAATAAATGCCGGAAGCCCGTCAAAAAACGTGGCGCTGTCTCCACACTGTTCCCGAAGGCGTGCCAGTACGGCCTGGCGGATTTGTGTATGTCGGTTCATCGGGTCAGCCATAACCTCAGTTGTTGTTTTAGTGCATACCCCAGCTGTTTCGGCATTTCCGCAGCAATGATGTGGTCGCGGGCATCTTCAAATGCCTGTGTCAGCGGTCCGGACAGCGGGATTTTCACCACATCAATGGGGTAACGATGTTTGCCATCAATACGTCGCATCACATGCCAGCGACCATTCGCCAGTTGCTGAATAAACGCATCCCGGAAAAGATATTTACCCACCTTCAGCACACTGCCACGGTACTGCAGTTTTCCACCACGCCGGGCCAGTCTGACCCGGGCTGTCCCCAGCTTAATGGCGGGCAGATTGCCCCGGTTAACGCGGATCCTGACCGTCATTTTTCCTGACGGACTGGCTTTAAACACCAGGACACGCTGACGTACCAGTTTCAGGGGGATCCCTTTCACCTGGTTATCTCCCGCAACGGTATTCCCGGCAACCTGCCGGGTGGCAACCGAGACCGCTTTCTGTGCCACACGGTTTATCGCCCATGCGCTGGCCTGTGGCACCATACGGGTATCAAGGCTGTTCAGATTGCGGATGGCATTCTCAAGCCCCTTCATCCCACACCTCTTTACTCAATAAAGATCATTGGCTTACCGTTAAAACGTTCATGCCGTGTGACCGTCCATTGTTGTCCGTCATAAACAACGCGATCCCCGCGCCGTGGGCGGTATCCCGAAGAAAACACCACCAGAGAGACCGCAAGTCCGGACAGAGCATTCAGCTCTGCCAGTGTTTCTCCCGGGATCACAGTCATATCGACATCATTAATCGAGGCTGTCTTTCCCATCTTTCTGACCGTGATCGCATCCATACGCGCTGCCAGCCGGGAAAAGGGATCAGACATTGAGTTTTACCGGCACTTCTTCTGCACTGGTTCCGGCATCTGCCCAGACAACCCCGACCAGCGGCTCAGAGCCGCTGTTAGTCAGCTGAACTTTTCCTGACTTCAGATAAACCTTCTTACCCGTTTTCATGTCATCCGTTTTCAGCTTAGGCAGCATAAACACACCTTCGGTTATGCCGTCGCCTGTTTCTCCCTGTGGAATATCGGTCAGCGCCACCGCAAAAACATCCCCCACCTGCACCAGATCTCCGCTGCTGATGGCTGCACTGGCAACAATCGCCACCGTTTTTCCTTCTTCTACAAAATTCTTTGCCATAACTGTCTCCGCACAGCCCCGTTCAGGGGCTGATTTCAGGTACAAAAAAAGCCCTTACGGGCCATCAGAGTTGTTGTCTGCGACGTTTACGCCGTACATTTCACCAGGCCGCGGTGATCAACTGGCGCAACACCAGCGTCAATACGCACTTTCGTTGTCACGCCATCCACACTGAAGCCCTCCATCTGATCAATATATGGCGTATCCACACCGTTGAGATAAGCCACTTCAATCGTATCGGAGCCTTTGGACGCAGCCAGGTAGAAGGTGGTCTGGCTGTTATCATCAAGACGAGGCTCTGCAATAACGGTCGCAAAATCTTTCACCGGGTTAATAATACCGGCGTTAATGTCAGCCCCCTTGACACTTGAGGAGCGAATGACCTGGTTAGCAACAGACTCCATCGCCGTCGGTACCAGTACGAACGCAGGACGAATATTCAGATGACGCTCACCCTCTTTCTGAACGCGCATCAACTGGCGGGCTTTATCCAGCGATGCCACGTCCATTGCCGCGCTCTCCAGTACGTTTGCATGTTTCGCTTTATCGAACAGACTTACATTATCTGTGGAGATTTTCGGGTTAGACGTCAGAATGGCATAAACCAGATCGGCAATAGTGGATTTCGCCGCACGGCCCAGCTTCATCGGGACATCGGTCAGCATATTCAGATCATCATTGATAATGGCCTGACGGGTGATACTGAACAGCTCGCCATAGGTCGCCAGTGCAATAGTGGCCTGTTTATCTCCGGTGGTGACGTATTTATATTCTGCCCCTTCACGCACCTGACGCAGAGCACTGAAGCCCCCCATACCCACACGATGGGCAATTTTAAAATCAGACAACTGACCTTTCCGCGTCCACTGTTCATAGGTTTCAGGGGCATCTTCCCAGCCCTGCAGAATGGCTTTGTTCGCAACATCCAGCAGAATATTACCGAAGTCAGACGTACTGTGTGTGAACGCCGCACCGACCATCTGCATCGGGTTATAACTGGAAACACCAATACCACGTTCAGTCAGTGACATACGGGCATATTCACGCAGGGTCATCCCGTTGTAGACATTATCACGTTCAGTTTTTTCAAACCCGGCGCGCGCCATCAGCGCCTGGCGGATCCCGTCCCCCACAAAATTACCGTTACCGGCATAAATATGAGCCGGGGTATTTTTATTGGATGGCGTGGACTCGCGCCCCATCTCGTTCAACAGCTTTTCGCGGGCCTGCTCCAGCGAACATTCAGGATCGGCAAGACACTGAGCCTGCAACGACTGATAACGCCCGCCAAACATGGCAAACAGATCATTAATACCGTTTACACGCGCTTTTTGCTCTGCCAGGACCTGCGCACGGATGCTGTTTTCATCCACCACGGGTGCTGCTGCCTGCACTGGCGTCCGGGAGGCTGCAGGTCCATCATCCTGTACGCGTGGAGCACTGTTGCGTGGCGGAGTAATCATATTTCGAATGGATTCCGGCATCTTTTTAAATTCCTCTGTACGTTTTGACTGAATACATGCCATTGCCTTAACGGCTGGTGTCACCTGATCAGCAAATCCCTGTGCCAGACATTCGGCACCGGACATCCAGGTCTCATCCGCCAGCATGGCAGCAATTTCATCGGTGGTTTTCCCGGTTTTCTGTGCATAAGCGGGTAACAGAACCGCCTCAACTTTATCGAGCAGGTCGGCATAGGTGCGCATGTCCTCCGCATCACCGCCCGTAAAGCCAAATGGTTTATGAATCATCATGAAGGAGTTTTCCGGCATAATGACCGGGTTTCCCACCATCGCAATGACCGACGCCATTGACGCCGCCACACCGTCGACATAAACGGTAATGGACGCACCATGTGTTTTCAGTGCATTAAAAATGGCGATGCCTTCAAAGACATCGCCACCCGGTGAATTAATATGGAGATTAATGTGGGTGATATCGCCCAGTGCATTCAGATCACTGATAAACTGCTTCGCCGTAACACCCCAGAAACCAATCTCGTCATAAATATAAATATCCGCGTCACTCTGGTGACCTGCCTGCATCCTGAACCAGGAATTATTCTTCGGACTGGTCGTCGGTGTGCTGCGGCTCCTGTCGTTTCGTTGCGGCACTGCTGCCTCCTTTATCACTGGCCGGATCGGTATCAAATACCAGATCCAGCTTGCGGTTTTCATCAATTTCGGCCTTGCGCCGACGTTTGACATCATCCGGATTACGACCACCTGCACGTACCCAGTCTGATTCTGTCGCCGCTCCACCACGAATCTGAATTTTCCAGGCCTCAGCCTCCTTAACAGGGTCAATCCACGGCATCACCGGTCCGGAATACACCGCGGTATACAGTGAAGAACGGTCCAGATCGCGGGGTAGCCTGATAACACCGGATGCCACAGCCTGTTTCAGCCAGGCACGGTACATCGGGCGGGTGACGGCACCAATAAACCAGTCCTGCAGGATCAGGTAGCCATCAGTAGATTCAACCAGCTCCTGACGCTGGGCGCTGTAAGTGCCGTTATAGTTGCGCGCTGTACTGGAAAAACTCAGACGACTGCCCGCAGCCACGGCACGCAACTGACCATTACGAAAAGTTTCAAGGTTAGGATTGGGGCGATCCGACTTCACCATTCCGATTTCTTCGCCGGGTTTCAGATCGTCGTAAATAATGCCTGGCTGAATGGTAAGCTCGCGTTCATTCTCCTTGCTGTCATTACCATCCGTTTCATAGCTCTGTCCGTCGCCTTTCCGGATGTACATCCCCAGAGCAGCGGCGATCCTTGCTGCAGTCAGCTCAGAATCTTCATACTCTTTCAGAGCACTGAGGCGGATCAGCACACCGGACAACAAAGACGTCCCGCGCATCTGGTGCAGACGGCGAACAAATTTAAGATGCAGCATTCGCTCTGCATCCACTTCTTTGGTTTCCATCTGCCGCCCGGATACGGGACGGCTTTTATACACCAGATATTTTTCGGGACGCCCCCAGTCATCAACAAACACGCCCTGATTCAGCCTGTTGCTCTCATCACTGGTCATGGGAATAAAGTCCGGCTCGAGCGCCTCCAGCCAGAAATGAACACCGGCAGAAGGCGTCAGGCTGTTTATGCGCCCGGAAACCATCTGGGCAAACACCTCACCATCGCGCAGCCAGGTACGCAGCATCAGACGTTCCAGCATCGGACGGGTAAACTGCCCGGTGACCTCCGGACTGACAGACCATTCACTCCATCGGGTACGTATCTCCGCTGCCAGATCACGGGCAATGGCCCCATTGCGTAATACCGGATGTGGCTCGACAATAATCCCGTTTTTCCCCACCACCCGTTCTTCCAGCTTGTCAAATACACCAATGACCAGATCGTGGTTGTTATCAAGGTAACGGGCCTGCTCACGTAACGACACGGCCCCGTACTGGCTTAACTGGTCGGCAGTTCGGCTCTCCCGTCGGGCTTTGTGTGTCCGCGTCGTTTTTACGGCCTCATAAGCCTGGATCACCGCGCGGGAACGCAGCCTTGCCGCTTTCCATCCTGGTGAAAAAACGCCAATCACATCATCAAGAATTGCCATCAGAACCTCGCCAGCCGGTACCCGGGATGCCCCCGTTGTCGTGTAATCAGAGCCGCAAGGCGGCGCTCCCACTCCTGCCGCCCCTGCCGGATCTCAGATAAGTTTTCCATGGTCATCTGCTGACCATTAAAAGTGACGGATTTTCCGTCCAACACCGCCATTTCAGCTTCCGTATAACGCTGAATCATGGCTTCAATATCATTCTGATTCATAACCATCCTCCGGAAGTCAGCCAGGGGTTAACATCGTCAGTTACTGTTTTCTTCCGTTTTTGTTTTTTAACAGGCGTGGGTACCGGTTCCGGTGAGGGTGACGGTTCGGTACTGTCCGGGACACACTCCAGCCAGGTTTCCCGGCTCGCCCACTCCGGTGCATCCGGCCAGCGGATCTTTTCGTATCCATGCAGAATGACCAGAGCCTCGGCATACACCATCAGGTCAAAAGCTTCGTTGGCAGCGCGACCCGGCTTACTCCATTTCCCGTCACTGCTCCGCTCTTCATACGTCAGTTCGTCGTAAAACCAGCTCCCCAGCCAGTCAGGGAAATGCACATAGCCTGGACCTGGCGAGTCACGCCATAACGCGTTATTCACCCGGTCTTTCAGGGCATCCGTCTGAAGAAGCCAGAGCGGCACATCACCTGCGGCCTGCGCCCGGCGGCCCGTTCGTCCGGTGTTATCAGGGAATGTACGGCTGATCAGTTTTGCGCGCCGGATGCTGTCGCCCTTAAACAGGTAAATACGTTTACCAAGGCCATCACGACGGCAACGACGCCAGAATTTATAGGCATTATCAGTGACCCCGTCTTCACCGCCGGAGTCCACCGCCATTGCCATCAGTCGCATTTGTTGAGAAGGATCGGAGGCCAGCGGCCAGCTTTTATGAAAAACATCCGTCAGCAGGACATCCCAGTCTTCCGGATAGCTGGCCGGATCAATTCGCTGGCTCTCCCCGTCGCAGTCACTGCGCAATGACTGCGTGATGTTGTAACGATCAATAATCCAGCGTTCGCCACGGCTGCCATAGCCCGTTACCTGAACCACAAAACGGCGATGACGTCCCGCCTGCACATCCACTGTCGCCACAAGGAAATTAACGCCATCCGGAACACTGCGGGAAGGAACTGGCTCTGCCCGCTGCTCAAGCAGTTCACTTTTTCGTTGCTCCATGCTGGCACGAGGAAGATAAGGCAATCCCCAGTCGGTGTTGATAACCGCCCTGAGTGTTTCTTCGCTTCCTGTCGCTTCATACTCCTGTTCTGCAGTCAGTAATTTGTAAACCAGTTGCGCCCAGGTCTGATACGCAGCAGCTGGCCCTTCCATCCAGAAACTGGCGATACGGGAGCGGCGTGGTTCACCGGAAACGTTGCCGTTACGATCAATGACCTGACCTTCACGCAACCAGACTCCTGCACTATTGAGCTCACGCTTTTTCTCCGCAGTGATAATGCCGCTGCAGTGCGGGCAAAGTAGATACGCCGCCTCACTGGCTTTAAAGGGATCCGGTTCATTACGGTAGCCGGTCATGGCATCCATAGCTGGCTGAAAATATTCACCGCAGTGCGGACATGGCCAGTACCAGCGGCGGCGGTCACCACGATTGTAAAGGGAAAGAATACCAGTCGTCGGTGGCGCTTCATGAGGCGACTTACGTCGCCATTTGCTGTCGCAGATGTCACGTCCCGGCGAGCTCTCCACCAGAGTCATCCCGGCGGACATAAATGTGGTGGTACGTTTTGAGGCCAGGGAGAAACCATCACCCTCGCTGTCGATATTCTCCGGAAAACGGTCGTAATCGGTTAAGGCGACAAACCGGTAATCCGACGACGACATAATGTTGACCGAGGGCCAACCAATTTTAAGGAACGAGCCATCCCTGAACGTCTTATCATGGACATTATTGTCGTTACGACGTGGACTCATTCTTTTCTTTACCGCCGCACTGCTTCTGAACGTTCTGTCGAGGCGCTTTTTAGAATGCTCGCGGGCCTTATCTTCGGTCATCTGCACAACGAGCATGTCCGAAGGATCGCAAACGATGGTATAGACAATCCATCCATCGATCAGACCAATGGTCTTCCCTGTTCGCGCAGGACCAACAAAAATCACCGCATCGTATTCACGCGATGCCAGGCAGTTCATGGGCTCAATGATGTAGGGTGTCAGTTCAGGATCCCATGGCACCGAGTTACCAGCCCCCTTGGGAACACGCATGAATTTTTTAACAGCCTCCGAAATCGGCATGCGACGTGGTGGGGAAAATCCTGCCGATATGTCCCTTCCCAAATTTCGGGCTGATGAAAAACCCATTATTCCTCCTAGAGACTCTCTCCTTCCTCATCAGGAATTAATTCAGCAGCACAAGCCTCGTAGGATTTTTCCTGAAGAGTGTATCGCAGGTCATCAATGGCCTGCTGTACAACGCCGACGGCCTGAGGAGTCAGGGCGCAATCGCGTTCAAGAACATCCGGAATTGTCTCCAGAACCTGGACGACAGCCTTTCTCATGGACGAATAGACGATGACTACTTCATCAACTGGGATGAGTTTTCGCTGCTCCTTTTCCAGCTTGATCCTTTCATTTTCAGACTGGTACCAGTCCTTTCTCTCTTTCGGCTCCATACGGGATGGATCATGAACAGAGTCTGCTGCCTCATGCTTCACACTAAACAGGGCGGGCCCGACATGCTGCAGGGCGTAAACGGGGTTCCCCCTGACAGTCGCAGCCACAGGAGTGTTGGCCGCGAGGAGCCGTTTTTTTACTGTGTCCCGGTGAAGCCCAAAGGCCTCGGCGATTTTAAAAACACTCCAGTAATAAGCATCACCGATCCCGCTCACATTTGACATAAGCAACTCCATCTGGCAGGTGAAAATCAGGTTTATTTATATATTTCAATTAATTGCAAACTGGTCTAATGACAGGGAGAAAAAAATATTGTACAGGTGAAAAGAGAAATAACTTTTAATTATCAATAAATTACCAAACATGCTGCCGCCGCCATGGAAATGCAAAAACTAGTCTTTTTCCGCGACGCTCCCGCCCCGTGGCAGGGACCCCCACTGGGAGGACCCGACAGCCTGACAACCGTGACGAGCATCTGAAACAGAGCGTTACATAATGGCATGGGGATAATTCAGAAGGACATCACAGCATGCCCACACAAATTAGTGTGAGTGTCCTGTTTCTTACTACGCGCAGGACTGACGAGCATGAGGGGAAAATACGCGAACCGAAATGCCTTATCTTCAGAAATGCAGCCGGCATCCGAACTGGACGATATTGTAAATTCACCTAAATACGAGGCATTGCTGTAGTTGAATTGCAGTACTGTATTAGCCTTACAGTGACAGAATACGATATTGACTCTGTCACTTGTGAAATGGTCAGAATGGTTAGCAGTTATGGTGATCAGTCAACCACCAGGGAATAATCCTTCGTATTCTTATCGTGCTTTACTAACGCGGCCTCAATTGCCCTGAATGCTTCCAGAGATACTTGATGTTCTATACATGCAATTACAACATCTGGGTAACCCATCGAAATGGTGCTATTAAGCATAGTTTTTACACGAACCTGCTCCTGGGAGGGGGCATCAGTGTATTGATCTTTATGCATTTTGTCGCTCCATTCGTTTGCTCTTCACTTGCGGCTAAAAATATAACGTCAAATCACTCAGCATGAAAGAGTGAAAGTTTCAGCGCGTTTCCCTTACATAATCTGTCGTTTGTATTCTCTTCAGGCATACCGGAAAGACTAGGTATTGTCACACAACCAATACCATCGACAATCGAGATTTATATCTATTCGGTAATGTTTAAATATAACAAAACCCCGTAAAAACGAGGTTTATGGGTAATTTGTATTGTTGAATAGCATCTGGTGAGAAATTGATGCTAATACTATAAACATGCTAGATTAAATCAATCTTGATATCATAGCTTTCAAGACCAGTCATTTTTTCCCGTGCAGTAAACTGGATACTGGTAACTTCTTTCCCGGTCTTTTTCTTAAGCTCAATGATTTTTTTTGTTATATATTCAGAAATATCTGCTTCTGTTTTTGTTTTTAACTCTTCAATGTTCATCATTTCCTCTTTTAGTCTGTTATGACTGTCCTGGTACACAGTAGTGTCAATTATATGGAGCAAACGTATAAAAGATAAGATGAAACATCGCAATAATCAACATACGACGGTCTAAATTTCACACAAACAGATAAAGATGATTATCATTTATTATCAATGCATTAGAATCAAATCAATTCAAGAGTCTCATTGCTGCTTCCAGAATTTCTTCTGAAGTTACATGTCGATCCGCTGCTACATAAATGACTTTATGATCTCCGGTCAGAGATGGAAACCCTGCAGCCATTACAGTGAGGTGTGTTGTTTCGCCATTTGGATATTCACGCATGATGGTGTTAACTCCGGTCATCACTGGCACTACCATTGCTGGTTCAGAGTTAAAAAAACTATTATTTTTTTTCATAATGTTACCGTAATATGTGAGTATCCATCGACTAGACACTAAGCAAAAAAGCTCCCGAAGGAGCCTTCATTTTCACTTTCTTAAATCTAACGACAGATGGCTAACATTTAAGTATTGTGAAATATTATCAAATGTGATCATCATTGATTTACAAAAGATACATTTTGCCCCGAAAGGATTTCTGTCAGAAACATCAAAAGATGATGTTCTATACTGAGAACCATGGCAACACGGGCATCTAAAGTGAATATGGTTTGTAATATTTTCTACCTCAAAGTGCCACTACATGAACAGCTGCAGGGCCTTTAGGTCCGTTCTCAATACCAAATTCGACTTCCTGATTCTCAGTTAACGTTTTGAAATCGTTGCTCTGAATAGCTGAGAAATGCACAAACACATCTTTGCTACCATCTTTCGGCGTGATGAAACCAAAACCTTTTTCAGGGTTAAACCATTTCACTAAACCAGTCATTTTGTTAGACATCATTATTACCTTTTGAAGAAGTTAGCCCTTGGGCAGAATGGTCCGAAAAAAAATATCAGAGAGAAAAACCAACAAGGAAATCTCAAGAGGTACAAATAATAAAATTATAACAATGACTGCTTCAGATAATTTTGTAACAAACCAGAACACCATTAACGCATGATTAACCAACCATAGCAAGGATTACTTTTGTAAAGAAAAACACACGAATGAAACAATAGCTTTATTTATTAATAAAACGTGTCATTCTGTCTAATGACCTTTTATCTTACCCTTAAGATTTCAAGGATTTTGACTCATGGAAGAGTCCTTTTTATTTAAATTTCACATTCAGCGCTAAAAATAATCCGATTTAATATTAATCTACATCTGATATTTTTTATCTCTTAAAGATTCATAAATCCGTTGACAAGTCACTCCTGCGATGTAGCGTTTGTCAGCAATTTCAGCATAAAGCTGAGCTTCTGCTGCAATATCTCCGAGCATGTTGGTGAGCATTCCTTCGGCGGCTTTGGTTGTTTTGCCTCTGACGGCAGCGGCAAGATTTGCGGTATGCTGCGCTGCGTCAAGGCGTATGGCATATTTTGTTGCTTCGGCACGCAGCTGGTTAACACTATCAGACAGATCAGCAGCCCTGGCAGAAATTTCAGCGGCTTTCTGTTGTGCATCTTTAACAGCCTCATCACGGGATATACTTCGCCCCTGTTCAATTATTCGAGCAGCAAATTGGACATTTACCTCTTGAGATAATTCGGCAGCATCACGCTCCGCCCATTTTTTTTGCCATCCTCTGTCGCTCCAGACATTACCTACGACAAATCCTACCAACACGAGCAAAATCACCGTGAATATCTGATTCACTGTTCTATCCCCCAGCAGGTTAATGCACTCTCCTGGTCACGACGAATAACCTGACCGTAACAATTATTTGAACGAATGCGGCAATCACGTCCACCGTCCTTTATCCACCAGCGAATCGCCTCGCATGCGCCTTTACGATCACCGGCATTAAGCCGCTTATAAAACGTCGACGGAAAACACTTACCAGGGCCAATGTTATAGGGACAGAATGACGCGATACCGGCTTTCTGTGGCTCGGTCAGTGGAACTTTTATATTGCGCTCCACCCATGCCAGCGCCTTATCACGCTCAATGGCGTTGACCTGGTCGCATTTTTCCTTCGACAGTTTCATATTGGGAAAAACGTTTTTTCCATCCACCACTGTGGCACCCCGACAGATGGTCCATATGCCAGAACCATCGCGGTATGCCATTGTGTGGTTACCTTCTTTTTCGTCCAGAAACTGGTCAAGTATCTGAGGAGCAGATGCGCCAGCACCAATCAGCGCCAGAACGGCAGCCGACAGGCCGTATCTGATTTTTGTGTTCATAGATATTTATGATGAGGACGCTCGTGCTTATTGGCAGGATTTTCAATCTTAAAGGAGTACTGATGCTGCAGATAAGACTCAACTTTTTCTGACAATTTTTCTGCTACTTCCAGGAAGACTTGCCGGACGCTCATTCTGGCTGCTGCCTCATAAAACTCCAGCGCAGCTCCTTCAACACGGTCCATGGCGACATCCAGGCCAAAAATTTCACCGTCAAAGCGTTCTTTGTCCTGTAAGGCTACAGTTACCGTAACTTTATTCTCAAAATTACGGACTCCTTTCACAACCAGTTCATAGTCTTGAGTCATTGGATTACTCTCCTCTCGCAGCCTTACGCCTGTCTTCTTTAATCTTGAAATAAAGATTTGTCAGGTACGTCAGCAGGCCAAATACCAGGCTACCCAGCACACCTATTGCTGCCCACTGTGAGGGCGTGACTTTATCGAGCAGCTGTAAAAACCAGTAGCCAGCACTGCCTGCGGAGGTGCCGTAGGCAATGCCTGTTGAAATTTTGTCCATGGATTTCATAGCCTCACCTCCGCACGGAACGGATGGCATAGTTATTATGTGTAGGCTTCCAGACACATCAATCAGAGCCTTAATTGATATATATGCTGGAGACGATGCAATATAAAAAGCTCGCCGTAGCGAGCTAATAAAATGTATTTCTCTGATATTATGTTTATTTGTATTAGCTCAGACTTGACATCACAGGTTTCGTATATAGAACATCATCAAATCTGTCAGTTTGCTATGAATGAGATATAGTAATTGAAGAGCTAACCTCGCATGTCAAAGCCAGATTTCTGAAAATCTCTGTAGACTTCCGGATTGTTGAAGGCCGGAAATTTGGCTTTATGAGCTGCGGACTTTATCGCTTCGCAATAGGCTTTATCACCGTTACTGGTAGATATTTTTAACGCCGTGCCATCCTGAGAGAATTCCATATGCAACCTGCATTTTTTCCCTTTCCAGTTATGCGGCTCATCAAGTTTGGCATTAATTGCAGCTCTGATTCCCCGCGCTTGCGCCCCCCATTCATCCTGATCATCCCAGCGTCCTGAACTGCAACTACCTGTAGCAGTAGTTTTGTGGCAATCTGAAGGGTGTAAAGGTGTGCATCCCGCAACAAAACCGACCCAAAAAGTCAACATAACGATTTTCTTTAATCCCACTTCTTGCTCCTCAATCCATTAAAATCTCAGCAATAGTAGTTGTTACGTCCGCCACTGGCTCAGAGCTGACTATCCGCTAAATTTAGCTCAGTGCCGTAGTTGTGTCAGAACAAACCTAAGCCGAAACCGTTTATTACAAAACAATAAATATCAGGGTTTAAAATCCAGCACCCCATTTTGAAATACTTTATATACTTCCGGCGAAGGGGGGGCAGGTATATCAGCATTCTTTATCGCATTCATCGCTTCACGACATAAATCGAGGTCTCCACTTTCTCTTTTAACCTCCAGTAGAAGGCCATTCGGGGCCATATGCATTCTCAGTGTACACTCTTTTCCTGAATACTTACTCGCATCCCCGAACTGTTTTTCGATGGCGCTCTTGATTTGATGGGCATACAGACGGATATCCTCACTAACATCAGAAGTACGTTCAGATGAACTCACATACTGTGTCTCTATTGCTTTATCGGAGTAATATGATGTACGGTCATGATAATTTGTCGATACAGCATCAGTGCACCCGATAATAATCCCACTAATAATCAACGTAAGAATTGATGCGCTACGAAAACCCATTTTTCCTCACATATGTCATATAGTAAAGAATTATATATACCGTTGTTTTGGACGCTCAAACAGCGAATCAGATCAAATAAAACGCACATTTGTTAACATTTACACAAAGTCTGCGTGGGATATTCTGAAAGAATATCCATAATGTGGAGAGAATCTATTGAAGTGCATGGTGCCGGGTGCCTCCCGGTGAATTCAGTACCAGCACCTGAATCCGCGATTATCCCATATACCTACTCGCTGATTGCCCCTCCGCACAGGGGGATTCACCATGCCAGTTTCTTTTAACAAACTCCCCGCAAACCAGAGAACAGTCAACCGCCTGAATTGTGAAGTATTTAAAAATTTCTCCCGCTAACTGATACCCGGCTAACAGTCTGGCGTTTTCTTTTTCAGCAACGGGAAAGCAACAACCACCACACCCGCCACCAGCACACTGTCAGCCAGCACTGACATTATCCGGCTGCTGCAATGCCATTCACAAAAACAGTAAGCAATCACTTTTTACCGTAACAGGTGATAATCCAGATATGTATCTACCCCAGATGAGTAATCCGAAGTTCATCCATACCACAGGTCCTGGCTATTCTGTTGTACTCCTGAACAAGAGCAAATAATTCTGAATTAGCAACCATGAACTCATCGCAAACCCTCTGTATAGCATCACTATTCAGAATAATAACGTCTCTTCCCGAAAGACGATCAGGAGCACAGAACAAAACTGTCAAACGGCTGAAGGCCTTTGCTCGTGCTGCATTGACTATATCAATACGCTGCCTAAGGATGAAACACCCCGACGCCTCATCAATATTCACTCTACCCACACCATATGAATGATAAATATTTAATGCTGAAAAAACCATTAGACCGTATAACAAACACTCAATCAATACTTAACAGAACTTTTATTTTTGACAAACATATTATGTTTTCAACAATATCCTGAGCCAGGTATATTCCAGTATAAGGCTCTGCCGGAAGGAATCTGGAAGAATGAATATGGCGCGCTGTACTGGATTCGAACCAGTGACCGATTGCTTAGAAGGCAATTGCTCTGTCCGGCTGAGCTAACAACGCTGAATACCGATAATGGACCGCCATCGGGGACCCGCCCCCGCACCAACAACCCTGTTATCGTGTCGTCTGCTCTTCCTGATAAGCTAATGGCGGTTTGTGATGGTGGCCCTTGCTGGATTTGAACCAGCGACCTGGCGATTATGAGTCGCTCGCTCTCACCACTGAGCTAAAGGGCCGGGAGCAGAATAATAACGGTCCGTAATTAATTCCGCAATAAAAAACCCGCTCGGCGGCGGGTTGTAGAAACTCTTCTAACGTCAGGCATAAAAAGCCCATCATTATGACGAATTTACCACAGATTCCGGAAAAATCAACCTTGTTACCTAGTTACCTTTTTTAACTGCCGCTCAGCCCATGCTTCTTCAATATCAAACCGGGTCACCAGCGCATCATAGAATTTCTTAACTGTTTTTTCCCATGACGCGCGTGTTATCTGGTTTGTCACCTCGCATATAGCATTAAATGCCTCCGTTGATGGTAGTCTTTCATAGCCACGACCACCACAACGCTGGCAGTCTCTGATAACAGGCATACCACGTTTTACCGACTCTTCACGGTGAATGGCGACACCACGCCCACGGCAATCCTTACAGGCGGTGGAAACCTCACCCTTTCCGCCACACTCCGGACAGGCAACTTTTACCACCTCCCTGACTTTTTTCCATTCTTCCCAGTAAGACGGATACACACCTTTCGTACACTTTGCCCATACCGGCGGCTTACCATCCGGATACTGGACCTTGTTTGTAAAAACTATGCTTTCAATAAATTTTTCCCCATAGCAACAAGGGCACTGCTTTTTACTCGCTGCGCTGCGGGCATAATCCTCAAAAGCGTACGAAGCCATAATGCGCATCACTACCGGTTTTATTTCTGCCGGAAGTTTTCTCAACGCCGCCACACGATCGCACCGACTGAGTGCATAATCTGCCAGTAATTCTGTTGCCCGCGCCCTGTCATTCATACTGATGCCCATTTTCCCCAGGAACGCAGAAAAACCCATCTCAGCCCGATTCTGTGTCATGCCCTGCGCGGCCATCACATCAGTGATACTCAGCGCATC
>NZ_CAOLGM010000083.1:0-6857 GCF_948475835.1 uncultured Escherichia sp.
GCCTTTGCGCATGAAGCAGGCGAATTTTTTATGCGTGCAGGTTCTGCAACCGTACGTCCAACAGAAGGTGCTGGTGGTACGTTAGGAAGTCTGGGTGGATTCAGCGTGACCAATAACACTCAACTGGGCCTGACGTTTACTTATATGGCGACCGACAACATTGGTGTGGAATTACTGGCAGCGACGCCGTTCCGCCATAAAATCGGCACCCGGGCGATCGGCGATATTGCAACCGTTCATCATCTGCCGCCAACACTGATGGCGCAGTGGTATTTTGGTGATGCCAGCAGCAAATTCCGTCCTTACGTTGGGGCCGGTATTAACTACACCACCTTCTTTGATAATGGATTTAACGATCATGGCAAAGAGGCAGGGCTTTCCGATCTCAGTCTGAAAGATTCCTGGGGAGCTGCCGGGCAGGTGGGGGTTGATTATCTGATTAACCGTGACTGGTTGGTTAACATGTCAGTGTGGTACATGGATATCGATACCACCGCCAATTATAAGCTAGGCGGTGCACAGCAACACGATAGCGTACGCCTCGATCCGTGGGTGTTTATGTTCTCAGCAGGATATCGTTTTTAATTCCACAAAAAAACGACCCCGTAATATACGGGGTCAATTAGGACATGGCATAAAGTGTATTATTTCTTCGCTTCTACGCCGTCAGTTTCAGAGCGAATTAAAAATTTCTCAGTTGTTTGCGGAATATGCTGAATCAGCCAGTCGGCCATTTGCTTTTCCTCATTTAAAATCGCTTCGATGGTTGGAATTGAAGCTGTATCACCGGCATTTTTTGCTGCTGCTAATAGTGAGGTGTAACAGGCGATTTCAAATTGCTCGAAGACATATCCGCTAATAGAGCCTTTGACTATTTCATCAGAAGGGAATATACCACCGATTGACTGCCCAAGCGCAGCCATTTTACTCATGGAATCTTTAATGACTGAACGTGAAATGTCATTACGATCAAGAATAGTTTCCAATTGAACAATCTGGTTTTTGGTTTCACTAAGATGTTGTTCAATACGAGCGCGTAGTTCAGGATAATTATCTATACGGCTGGCCATGGATTCAAGCATAGATTCGGCTTGCTTTTCCATTGCGTGGGCGTCACGTAACCAGTCATGATAATGTTCAATACGATTCATGAAAATGTCCTCTTTATAAAATGACTAAAAGTTAAAATTCATATTTCAGGCTTTATTTTCGGCTTTCTTATTTACGTTATTAAGGGCCAGATCAGTCAGTTTGATGTCGGTGGCCTTTTCTTCTTCCAGGGTCTCTTTCAGAAGCTTCGCTGCTTTACGATAACCTAATTGTTCAGCCAGCGTCGCTAATGTCCCGTAACTGGCAATCTCATAATGCTCGACTTTCTGTGCTGCGGCAATCAGTGCGGCATCACGCACTTCGTTTTTCTCGGTACTTTCGATGACCTCATTAGCTTCTTCAATAAGACCTTCCATTGCCACACATTTCATGCGCTTAATTTTCAGATTCGATTCTGATTCCACAACTTGATCAATACGTTCAATCTGTCCATGTGTTTCCTCGAGGTGCGCATGAAAAGCCTGGCTTAATTTTTCGTTTGATGTTGCTCTTGCGAGTTTTGCCAGTGCCCGGGTTAATTGTTTTTCTGCGCTGTAGGTATCTGAAAGCAGGTGAATAAATACATCTTCAATGGTCTTCATATTCATATTTTTCTCCAGTGAAATCACTGCGAGCCATACGGCCCGCAGATGCAATTATCTTTATCAGCTGATATTAATAATTAACGGTGAATCAGGATTTACCTGATTTATTACCACCGCTTTGTTGACCGCCTTTTTTACCCGCTTCAGATGCGCGTTGCGGATCATTTTTAAAATTACCGCCGCTATGCTGACCGCCTTTACGGCCTGCGTCGGATGCCTTCTCACGGTCTTCGGCGAAATTTCCTGAACCACCACGATGTTCGGCCATGTTATTTCTCCCGTTGCGTTGCATTGTTTCATTAATATGAGTGTTGTGTGTCGACACTCATTAAAATTAGTCGCTAATGAGAATTAGTCAAATTAAGCGCAACGAGAAGATAGAGGGAAAATATATTTTGAGGAACATTCTGGATATATTAACAATTACCTGAGGAATAAGTGACTTAGAGAAAATTATTGATTTTACTGGTGTTATGTTGCGGGATTAATTTGTTTGATTATATTACTGTTGGGCGGAAAAATGACGTAAGTTGACGTTCGACCGGGGTAAGCGAAACGGTAAAAAGATAAATATTAAATGAATTTAGGATTTTTCCGGCTTCATTAAAGAAAGTTAAAATGCCGCCAGCGGAACTGGCGGCTGTGGGATTAACTGCGCGTCGCCGCTTTCATCGGTTGTACAAAAACTTTCAGTGCCGCCAGCATTTTCTCTGGCTCATTAATATGTTGCTCGATGATTTTAACAATGGCCGAACCAGAAATCGCGCCCGCAGCTCCTGCATCAATCGCTGCTTTTACCTGATCCGGGGCGGAAATACCAAACCCCTGCAATGGAGGTGCAGCGTTGTACTCTTTCAGCTTCGCAACCAGATGATTGAGGGGTAACGCGGCGCGGTTTTCTGCGCCGGTCACGCCCGCTCGTGACAGCAAATAGGTGTAACCACGACCGTAAGAGGCTATCTGGCGCAGCAGGTCGTCATCGGCATTTGGCGGGCAGATGAAGATAGGTGCGACATTATGGCGCAACGCGGCCTGGCGGAAGGGCGCGGACTCTTCAATTGGCACATCGGCAACCAGCACCGAATCGACGCCGACTTTCTCGCACTGGGCATAAAACTCATCAATGCCTTTGTTAAACACCAGATTGGCATACATCAACAGGCCAATGGGAATGGTCGGGTGTTTCTGGCGAATCAGTGCCAGCATTTCAAAACATTGTGCCGGAGTCACACCTGCCGCAAAGGCGCGCAGAGTGGCGTTTTGAATCGTCGGGCCATCCGCCAGTGGGTCGGAGAAGGGGATACCTAACTCCAGCGCGTCAGCACCGGCTTCAATTAGCGTATCGATAATTTTCAATGACTGCTCAATGCCCGGATCACCGAGCGTGACGAAAGGAACGAATGCGCCTTCTTTGCGCTCCTTCAACTGGGCAAACAGAGATTCGTAGCGTTCCATCAGATTTCCCCTCGTGCTTTCAAAATATCGTGAACGGTGAAGATGTCTTTATCGCCGCGACCGGAAAGGTTAACCACCAGTAGCTGCTCTTTATCCGGGTTTTCGCGCATCATTTTCAACGCATGGGCCAGGGCGTGGGAGGATTCCAGCGCCGGGATGATCCCTTCGTGCAGGCACAGCGTTTTGAAGGCTTCAAGGGCTTCATCATCGGTAATAGACACGTAATCAGCGCGTCCAGTGCTGTTAAGATACGCGTGTTGTGGGCCGACAGACGGGAAATCCAGTCCGGCGGAGATGGAGTAAGATTCTTCAATCTGCCCGTCTTCGGTTTGCATCATCGGCGCTTTCATACCGAAATAGATGCCCACGCGACCATGTTTTAACGGTGCGCCGTGCTCGCCAGTTTCGATACCGTGACCACCTGGCTCCACACCAATCAGGCCGACGTTGGTTTCATTGATGAAATCAGCAAACATGCCGATGGCATTCGAACCGCCGCCAACACAGGCGATAACGGCATCCGGCAGGCGACCTTCTCTTTCCAGAATCTGCGCTTTGGTTTCTTCGCCAATCATCCGCTGAAACTCACGCACAATGGTCGGATAAGGATGCGGGCCAGCTGCGGTGCCCAGCATATAGTGCGCGGTTTCGTAACTACCGGACCAGTCGCGCAGCGCCTCGTTACAGGCATCTTTCAGCGTCGCGGAACCGCTATGCACCGGGATCACTTCCGCACCCATTAAGCGCATACGAAAAACGTTAGGCGACTGGCGTTCTACGTCTTTGGCACCCATATAAATACGGCATTTCAGGCCGAGCAGGGCGCTGGCAAGGGCCGACGCCACGCCATGCTGACCGGCACCGGTTTCGGCGATGATTTCGGTTTTACCCATCCGCTTCGCCAGTAAAGCCTGACCGAGCACCTGGTTAGTTTTATGCGCGCCGCCGTGCAGCAAATCTTCACGCTTGAGATACAGAGTGGTGTTCGTCCCGGCTGTAATGTTCTGGCATTTGGTCAGCGCGGTTGGACGCCCGGCATAGTTTTTCAGCAGGTCGTTGAACTGAGCCTGAAATTCAGGATCTTTTTGCGCACTGACAAAAGCTTCTTCCAGCTGGCGCAGAGCAGGCATCAGGATTTGTGGCACGTACATGCCGCCAAACTCACCAAAATAGGGGTTAAGTAATGTTGTCATTGTTCCTTTCCTTAATATGCGCGCAGCGTCTGGAAAACCGAGGCCAAAAGACGTGCGTCTTTGATGCCCGGTTGCGACTCTACAGCAGAATTAAAATCAAGTCCGGCGCAGCCGGTTTGTGCCGCTTCCACGCAGTTATCTGCGCCTAAGCCCCCCGCCAGCAGAACGTTGCCAAGCGATTGACCATTTAATAGTGACCAGTCGAAACGTTGCCCGCTTCCACCCTGGCCGTTGTCTAAAACATATTTATCAACGTGCTGAAGCTCGCGGGCGGGCAGGGTTTCACCGACGCTTAATGCTTTCCAGATGGCAACGTGTGCTGGCAGAGCTTCACGCAGCGTATCGATATACAGCTGATCTTCATTACCATGCAGTTGCACTGCCGCCAGCGATAACACCTTAGCTTTGTCCACCACATCGGCAATATCGTGATTGCGGAACACGCCAACATACTGCAACGGTGCCGCAGCCATCACTTCCTGCGCCTGTTCAACGTTGACGCAACGCGGTGATGTCGCAACAAAAATCAACCCACCGTAAATCGCGCCCGCGTCATAAGCTGCTTTAGCATCTTGCCCACGCGTCAGGCCACATACTTTATTCTCACCCAGCAACACCCGGCGCACGGCGGCGTGCAAATCGTCATGGGCCATCAACGCCGAACCAATCAGAAAACCGTTAGCGAAGTGGCTTAACTCGCGCACCTGAGCGTAAGTATTGATGCCGGATTCGCTGATTACCGTTACGTTGTGCCCCAGTTTCGGCGCAAGCTCGCGGGTACGGTTGAGATCAATCGACAAATCCCGCAGATCGCGGTTGTTGATGCCAACGACCTTTGCCCCCAATGCAATGGCACGCTCCAGTTCCTCTTCATTACTGACTTCGGTCAGCACACCCATCTCCAGACTGTGGGCGACGGCGGCAAGCTGGCGATATTGTTCGTCATCCAGTACTGAAAGCATTAATAAGCAGGCATCAGCCTGGTAATAGCGCGCCAGATAGATCTGGTAAGGATCGATAATGAAGTCTTTACATAAAATCGGCTGCGGGGCGATTTGGCTGACGATGGGGAGGAAATCAAAGCTCCCCTGAAAATATTTCTCATCAGTCAGCACCGAAATTGCCGAAGCGTAATGTTTATAAATGGCGGCAATGCGTGCTGGATCGAAATCATCACGGATCACGCCTTTTGACGGCGACGCTTTCTTGCACTCCAGAATAAACGTCGTGCGCGCACCCTGTAGCGCATCATAAAAATGTCGCGTGCTCGGCTGAACCTCATTCTGAAAACTGGCCAGCGGTTGCTGCTGTTTGCGGGTTTCTACCCAAATCGCCTTGTCTGCGACGATTTTCGCTAAAACGGTTTGCATCATTTACCCTCGTGCCGCCAGCGCGGTAACTCTGTCGTAAGCGGAACCACTGCGCAGTACCTCAAGAACGGTTTGCGCATTGGCTTGCAGATCTTCATGGCCATGCAGGCGCATTAACATGGCGACGTTCGCAGCGACGGCTGCTTCATGGGCGGCGTCGCCTTTACCTTGTAACAAACGTGTTAAAATGTCACGGTTTTCTTCCGGTGTTCCGCCTGCCAGTTGCTCCTGGTGGTAGGGTGTCAGGCCAAAATCTTCAGCGGTCAATTGATAGCTCTTAATTTCGCCGTCATGCAGCTCGGCAACGATTGTCGGCGCGTGTAATGAAACTTCATCCATCCCGCCGCTGTGCACCACCGCCGCGCGTTGATACCCCAGCACGCGCAAGGTTTCGGCAATCGGCAGCACCAGTTCCGGACTATAAACACCAATTAACGCCAGCGGCGGATGCGCCGGGTTAATCAATGGCCCCAGCACATTGAACAGGGTGCGGGTTTTTAGTTGCTGGCGAACCGGCATTGCATGGCGAAATCCGGTGTGATATTTCGGTGCAAAGAGGAAACATACGCCTAACTCATCCAGCGCCTGGCGCGATTTATCGGCGTTCATATCAAGATTAATACCGAACGCCGCCAGCAGATCGGACGAACCAGATTTACTGGAGACGCTACGGTTGCCGTGTTTCGCCACTTTCAGCCCACAGGCCGCGGCGACAAACGCACTGGCGGTAGAAATATTGATACTGTTGCTGCCGTCACCGCCAGTACCGACGATATCAGCAAACAGATAATCCGGGCGCGGGAACGGCGCGGCGTTTTCCAGTAGCGCGGTTGCTGCTCCGGCGATCTCGTTCGGGTGCTCACCGCGAATTTTCATGCTCACCAGCGCCGCCGCCAGTTGTTCCGGCTTCAGCTCGCCACGCACCACCGCTGAAAACAGCTGGTGGCTTTCTTGTTGGCTAAGCGTCTGCGCCTGATACAGTTTTTCCAGAATCGGTTGCAGCGTGTTGGCTGGCTCTAGTTTCTGCTGCGCCCAGGCCAGCGTTTGTTCCAGCAGGCGAGCGCCCTGGGTGGTGAGAATGGATTCCGGATGGAACTGGAATCCACAAACGCGATCCGCATCGTGCCGTACTGCCATCACCATGC
>NZ_CAOLGM010000083.1:6867-20346 GCF_948475835.1 uncultured Escherichia sp.
CCATTAAAATGGGCGTTGATGGTTAAACCGGCCGGAATGTTACTGCCAACCAGCGAGTGATAACGCGCCACCGGCAGCGGGTTTGTTAATCCGGCAAACATCGCCTGACCGTCATGTTCAATGCTCGACGCTTTACCGTGAAGAATTTCGCCCGCCTGACCGACATAGCCCCCGTAAGCTTCGACAATTGCCTGATGTCCGAGGCAAATGCCAATAATGGGCAGCTTGCCACGCAAGCGGGTAAGGAGTTCCGGCATACAACCGGCTTCGCTCGGCACACCGGGGCCAGGAGAAAGCATCAGTACCGGATTGCTCATGGTCGCCAGGCGTTCAATTAAGGTCTGCGCCGGAATATGGTTGCGGTAAATCACCACGTTATGCCCATTGCTGCGCAACTGATCTGCCAGGTTGTACGTAAAAGAGTCGATATTATCGAGCAGCAGTATGTCAGCCATCAGAAAGTCTCCTGTGCATGATGCGCGGTGGCAATAGCGCGCAGTACAGCGCGGGCTTTATTACGGGTTTCGTCGGCTTCCGACTGCGGAATAGAATCAAGGACTACGCCAGCACCGGCTTGCACGGTGGCGATACCGTTTTCCACCAGCGCCGAGCGGATCACAATGCAGGTGTCGAGATCGCCATGCGCGGTGAAATAACCTACCGCGCCGCCGTAGCTGCCGCGGCGACGACCTTCCGCCTCGGCAATTAACTGCATGGCGCGTACTTTCGGCGCACCGCTTAACGTCCCCATATTCATACAGGCGCGGTAAGCGTGCAGGGCGTCGAGATCGTGGCGCAGCTCACCGACCACGCGGGAGACCAGGTGCATCACGTAAGAGTAACGGTCAACTTTGGTAAGATCGGCGACGTAGCGGCTGCCGGGGGTGCAAATGCGTGCCAGATCATTACGGGCGAGATCCACCAGCATCAGATGTTCAGAAAGCTCTTTATGATCGGTACGCATTTCCAGTTCAATACGGCTGTCGAGATCTCTGTCCAGCGAGCCATCGGCACGACGACCGCGTGGACGTGTTCCGGCAATCGGGTAGATCTCAATCTGGCGGCTGGTGGCGTCATACTTGAGCGAACTTTCCGGCGACGCGCCAAACAGGGTGAAATCATTATCCTGCATAAAAAACATGTACGGGCTGGGATTACTCTTTTTCAGCACGTAATAGGCCGCCAGCGGTGACGGGCAGGGCAGAGAGAAACGGCGAGATGGCACCACCTGGAAAATTTCTCCAGCGCGAATCGCTTTTTGCAACAAACGCACTACGCCACCGAACTCTTCATCGCTCTGATTACATTCACAACGCATATGCGGCACGGAAACCACTGGCAGCGGCGGCGCGGCTTCGGTCAGTTGCTGACGTAGTTCGTTCAGGCGAGCAGTGAGACGTTGTTTTTCTTCTTCATTCGGAGCAAACAGGCTGGCCTGAATACGGGTGCTTTTTTTCTGATGGTCAATCACCATCAGAGTTTCAGCGAGATAAAAACAGAAATCAGGGCAGTTATTTTCCGCTGACAGTTGCGGTAAATCTTCAAATCCCGCCACAAGGTCATAAGAGAACAGGCCGCCGAAGAACATTGCTTCTCGTTCTTCCTTCGGTACATTCAACAGATTCTGCAATAAACGGAAAGCGTCAAAAACCGAAAGGGAGCATAAGCGAGCGTCTTCATCCAGCAGTGGACTGACAGGGGGGAAGCGCAGCACACGGCAGTTTGGTGATTGTTCATTTTCCACACCCGCAGGCAGGGCGTTATCCAGTAGTGTCAGCAGGGCTTCGCCGTTGCCGGAAAGTGCCTGAATTGTGACAGTGTCACCTAATGCTGTAATGCGCAGCGCACTGTCTACCAGTAGCAGGCTTTTTAAATCATCTTTGCTGTCGATATCTGCGGATTCCAGCAGCAGCGTTGCCGGACGATCCCCACACAACTGGTGAAAAAGCGCGGTGGGATTGTCGCGATAAGCGCCTTCGCAGGTTAGCAGTTCGAGAGTCGGTTTTTGTGTTTGCATTGTTATTCTCTAATTTTGTTCAAAAAAAAGCCCGCTCATTAGGCGGGCTGGGTATCTGATTGCTTTACGCATGGTGAATACACTGCCCGTTTCAGGAAGTGCGCCACCAAGCTTTCAGTACGAAAATTGCTTTCATTGTCGATACCCTTTTTACGTGAACTTGCGTACTAGTTAACTAGTTCGATGATTAATTGTCAACAGCTCATTTCAGAATATTTGCCAGAACCGTTATGATGTCGGCGCAAAAAACATTATCCAGAACGGGAGTGCGCCTTGAGCGACACGAATTATGCAGTGATTTACGACCTGCACAGCCATACCACAGCTTCCGATGGCTGCCTGACGCCAGAAGCATTGGTGCACCGTGCAGTCGAGATGCGCGTCGGCACCCTGGCGATCACCGACCATGACACCACAGCTGCAATCGCGCCAGCAAGAGAGGAAATTTCACGTTCGGGACTGGCGTTGAATCTTATTCCCGGCGTGGAAATTTCCACGGTCTGGGAAAATCATGAAATTCATATTGTCGGGCTGAATATTGATATTACTCATCCGCTAATGTGTGAGTTCCTCGCGCAGCAGACAGAACGGCGCAATCAGCGGGCGCAGCTGATTGCCGAAAGACTTGAAAAAGCGCAAATACCTAGGGCGCTGGAAGGCGCACAACGACTGGCGCAGGGCGGCGCAGTGACGCGCGGTCATTTTGCGCGTTTCCTTGTTGAGTGCGGCAAAGCCAGTTCAATGGCGGATGTCTTTAAAAAGTATCTGGCGCGCGGGAAAACCGGATACGTTCCGCCACAGTGGTGTACAATAGAACAAGCTATTGATGTCATTCATCATTCTGGCGGTAAGGCGGTGCTAGCTCATCCTGGGCGGTACAATCTTAGTGCTAAATGGCTGAAAAGATTGGTTGCGCATTTTGCCGAACACCACGGTGACGCGATGGAAGTCGCGCAGTGCCAGCAATCGCCCAATGAACGTACCCAGCTGGCGGCCCTTGCGCGTCAGCATCATTTATGGGCATCACAAGGATCTGATTTTCATCAGCCATGCCCGTGGATCGAACTGGGTCGTAAACTCTGGCTGCCCGCAGGCGTTGAAGGCGTCTGGCAGCTATGGGAACAGCCGCAGAACACCACAGAGAGGGAATTATGAGCCAGTTTTTTTATATTCATCCTGATAACCCACAGCAACGTCTGATCAACCAGGCGGTGGAGATCGTGCGTAAAGGCGGGGTGATTGTTTATCCAACTGATTCCGGCTATGCGCTCGGCTGTAAAATTGAAGATAAAAACGCGATGGAGCGTATTTGTCGTATTCGCCAGCTGCCGGACGGTCACAACTTTACCCTGATGTGTCGCGATCTTTCTGAACTCTCGACCTATTCATTTGTTGATAACGTTGCGTTTCGTTTAATGAAAAACAACACGCCGGGCAACTATACCTTCATCTTGAAGGGGACGAAGGAAGTGCCACGCCGTCTGTTGCAGGAAAAACGCAAAACCATCGGTATGCGTGTGCCTTCTAACCCGATTGCGCAGGCGTTGCTTGAAGCACTGGGCGAACCGATGCTTTCCACTTCGCTAATGCTGCCAGGCAGCGAATTTACCGAATCCGATCCCGAAGAAATTAAAGACCGTCTGGAAAAACAGGTAGATTTGATTATTCACGGCGGTTATCTCGGGCAGAAACCAACAACGGTTATTGATCTTACCGATGATACGCCGGTCGTGGTGCGTGAAGGCGTAGGTGATGTGAAGCCTTTCTTATAAGTGCGTAACTCTGTATACTACGCGGCCTTAAAATGGCGCTATACGGCGCCATTGATTCTCCTGTTCGACGCCTGTGAAGGCGACACTAAAAGGAAGCTCTATGAGCGAAAAATTACAGAAAGTGCTGGCCCGCGCTGGCCACGGCTCCCGCCGTGAAATCGAATCTATTATTGAAGCCGGTCGTGTGAGTGTTGATGGCAAAATTGCTAAACTCGGCGATCGCGTTGAAGTTACCCATGGGCTGAAAATTCGTATCGATGGTCATCTGATTTCGGTACGTGAGTCCGCTGAACAAATTTGTCGCGTTCTGGCCTATTACAAACCGGAAGGTGAGTTGTGTACCCGTAACGATCCGGAAGGGCGTCCGACAGTGTTTGACCGTCTGCCAAAGCTGCGTGGCGCACGCTGGATTGCCGTAGGTCGTCTGGACGTTAACACCTGTGGTCTGCTGCTGTTCACCACCGATGGTGAACTGGCAAACCGTTTAATGCATCCAAGCCGTGAAGTTGAACGTGAATACGCCGTGCGTGTATTTGGTCAGGTTGACGACGCGAAACTGCGTGATTTGAGTCGTGGCGTGCAACTGGAAGATGGTCCGGCAGCTTTTAAAACCATCAAGTTCAGCGGCGGCGAAGGGATCAACCAGTGGTACAACGTGACTCTGACCGAAGGCCGTAACCGTGAAGTTCGTCGTCTGTGGGAAGCGGTTGGTGTGCAGGTGAGCCGCCTGATCCGTGTTCGTTACGGTGATATCCCACTGCCAAAAGGTCTGCCACGCGGTGGCTGGACGGAGCTGGACCTCGCCCAGACTAACTATCTGCGCGAACTGGTGGAGCTACCGCCAGAAACCAGCTCTAAAGTCGCTGTAGAAAAAGACCGTCGTCGCATGAAGGCGAATCAGATTCGTCGTGCGGTGAAACGTCACAGTCAGGTGAGCGGCGGTCGTCGTTCTGGCGGACGTAATAACGGTTAATCAAAGTATGCCGGACGTCATATCCGGCATTTTTACAGATTAGTAATCAATCCCTATCTGCGCTTTTACACCGGCATCAAACGCATGTTTGACGGGGCGTAATTCACTTACCGTATCTGCCAGTTCAAGAATATCCCGATGACAACCACGACCCGTGATAATCACCGTCTGTTGATGTGGACGTTCATTTAACGCCTGCACCACTTCTTCCAGTGGCAAATAGTCATACGCCACCATATACGTCAGTTCATCAAGCAAAACCATATCCAGTGAGGAATCAGCAAGCATCCGCTTTGCATGTTGCCAGACTTCGCGGCAGGCGGCGGTATCAGACTCGCGGTTTTGTGTATCCCAGGTAAAGCCCGTTGCCATCACCTGAAACTCAACGCCATGTGGCTCCAGCAGATTGCGTTCGCCATTAGGCCAGGTGCCTTTAATAAACTGCACGACGCCTACTTTTTTTCCGTGACCAACTGCGCGTGTTGCCGTACCAAATGCCGCGGTGGTTTTGCCTTTTCCATTGCCGGTAAAGACGATGATAATACCGCGTTCATCCTGGGCCTGGGCCACACGAGCATCTACTTTTTCTTTCACTCGCTGCTGACGCTGTTGGTAGCGTTCATCACTCATTGGGAAATTCCTGGTTTACGGCCCGGTTGGGCGTCAAAGGTCATGCCGGTTTTACGGCGGCTGTCATCGCCCATCAGCCAGAGGTAGAGCGGCATGATATCAGCGGGTGTTTTAAGTTTCTGTGGATCTTCGGTCGGGAAGGCGCTGGCACGCATTGCGGTGCGCGTACCGCCTGGGTTAATGCAGTTGACACGCAGGCGCTGCTGATATTCATCGGCCAGTACCTGCATCATCCCTTCGGTGGCAAATTTCGACGCTGCATATGCACCCCAGTTAGCTCGTCCCTGACGTCCAACGCTTGATGAAGTAAAGACCAGTGAACCGGCGTCCGATTTGAGTAATAAAGGAAGCAGCGCCTGGGTGAGCAAAAAGGTGGCATTAACGTTGACCTGCATGACGTCCTGCCAGACCTGCGGATTTTGTTCGCTCATTGGGCAAACATCGCCGAGCAATCCGGCATTATGCAAAACACCATCCAGACGCGGATAATTAACGGTAATGCGCTGTGCCAGTTGTTGGCAATCTTCGGACGTGCAGGTCAGCAAATCGAGAATAAACCACTGTGGCTGACGTCCAGTTTCTTCGTTTATGTGGCTGGCTACCTGACGTAATTTTTCTTCATTACGGCCCAACAGAATCACTGTCGCACCATAGCGTGCATACGTCATCGCGGCTTCACGGCCAATCCCATCGCTGGCTCCCGTCACCAAGATAATGCGATCATTGAGTAAATCTTGTTTTGGCTGGTAATGCATGGCTACTCCTCAACGACGTTGTCTGTCGCGCTGCCAGTGTACTTTATGACTTTGGGGCTTTATGCCTGAAACAGAAGGGCATTTCAATCAGCCTGGGGCGATAACACCGCAAAATGGATACTTTGTCATACTTTCGCTGCAATAACATCTCTGCGAGACGGCTTAACATGCCTGTTGTAAACTGTGAGCCAAAGCGTTGTTTAACCAAGGTGGGGACTCGTGGAATTGTTGTCTGAATATGGTTTGTTTTTGGCGAAAATCGTTACCGTTGTGCTAGCGATTGCGGCGATTGCCGCCATTATTGTCAATGTTGCTCAACGTAATAAACGCCAGCATGGCGAGTTACGGGTCAACAATCTCAGCGAACAGTATAAGGAGATGAAAGAAGAACTGGCCGCGGCGCTGATGGACTCACATCAGCAAAAACAGTGGCACAAAGCGCAGAAGAAAAAGCACAAGCAAGAAGCGAAAGCAGCAAAAGCGAAAGCCAAACTGGGCGAGGTGGCAACTGACAGTAAACCTCGCGTCTGGGTGCTGGATTTTAAAGGCAGCATGGACGCCCATGAAGTGAACTCGCTACGTGAAGAGATAACGGCGGTACTCGCAGCATTCAAACCGCAGGATCAGGTTGTGCTCCGTCTGGAAAGCCCTGGTGGCATGGTGCATGGTTACGGGTTGGCGGCTTCGCAGCTGCAGCGTCTGCGTGATAAAAACATTCCTTTAACTGTTACGGTAGACAAAGTCGCTGCCAGCGGCGGTTACATGATGGCCTGTGTGGCGGACAAAATTGTTTCCGCACCGTTTGCTATTGTGGGTTCCATTGGGGTGGTGGCGCAAATGCCCAACTTTAACCGCTTCCTGAAAAGCAAAGATATTGATATCGAACTGCACACTGCCGGGCAGTATAAGCGTACTCTGACCTTGCTGGGTGAAAATACCGAAGAAGGGCGGGAGAAATTCCGCGAAGAGTTGAACGAAACGCATCAGTTGTTTAAAGATTTTGTGAAGCGTATGCGTCCGTCTCTGGATATTGAACAGGTGGCAACGGGTGAACACTGGTACGGACAACAGGCGGTAGAGAAAGGCCTGGTTGATGAAATCAACACCAGTGATGAAGTTATTCTTAGCCTGATGGAAGGCCGTGAAGTGGTTAATGTACGCTATATGCAGCGTAAACGACTCATTGACCGATTCACCGGCAGCGCGGCAGAGAGCGCCGATCGATTGTTGCTACGCTGGTGGCAGCGGGGTCAAAAGCCATTGATGTAAAAGACAAACGCGAGGCTAAGACCTCGCGTTTTGCTTTAATCAACCAGATGATATTTTTCTGAAAGCACATGGGCCAGGTGTTTGAACATATTAAACACCGCGGTGCTTTTGGCTGTTGGCAATCCTTGTTCATCTAAAAAGTAGTCGCCGGTAAATACCAGCACGCCATTACGCTGCGTGACGCCGGTGGCTTCAATCCCTGCGAGCGTATCCTCATGCTCACGAATGATTTTGTTGGCCTCTTTCAACAGCGTTTCGCGGTCGATGGGTTGTGTCTCTTTGTTCATTATTTACTCCTTAAACAAGGACATTAGTCTACGCCAGGCATGGCTTGCAGACAAATATACCACGCTGGTGGCAAGAGCGCCTTACTGGTAACTTTGGATTTTGCATGCTAATAAAGTTGCGTATCGGATTTTATCAGGTACAGTGTGACGCTTTCGTCAATCTGGCAATAGATTTGCTTGACATTCGACCAAAATTCCGTCGTGCTATAGCGCCTGTAGGCCAAGACCTGTTAACTCAGTCACCTGAATTTTCGTGAACAGAGTCACGACAAGGGGTTGATATCCGCAGAGAACGAGTCCATATCGGTAACTCGTTGCCAGTGGAAGGTTTATCAACGTGCGACGCATTCCTGGAAGAATCAAATTAGGTAAGGTGAATATGGGTAAAGCTCTTGTCATCGTTGAGTCCCCGGCAAAAGCCAAAACGATCAACAAGTATCTGGGTAGTGACTACGTGGTGAAATCCAGCGTCGGTCACATCCGCGATTTGCCGACCAGTGGCTCAGCTGCCAAAAAGAGTGCCGACTCTACCTCCACCAAGACGGCTAAAAAGCCTAAAAAGGATGAACGTGGCGCTCTCGTCAACCGTATGGGGGTTGACCCGTGGCACAATTGGGAGGCGCACTATGAAGTGTTGCCTGGTAAAGAGAAGGTCGTCTCTGAACTGAAACAACTGGCTGAAAAAGCCGACCACATCTATCTCGCAACCGACCTTGACCGCGAAGGGGAAGCCATTGCATGGCACCTGCGGGAAGTGATTGGGGGTGATGATGCGCGCTATAGCCGAGTGGTGTTTAACGAAATTACTAAAAACGCGATCCGCCAGGCATTTAATAAACCGGGTGAGCTGAATATTGATCGTGTTAATGCCCAGCAGGCGCGTCGCTTTATGGACCGCGTGGTGGGGTATATGGTTTCGCCGCTGCTATGGAAAAAGATCGCTCGTGGTCTGTCTGCCGGTCGTGTGCAGTCGGTGGCGGTTCGCCTGGTGGTCGAGCGTGAGCGTGAAATTAAAGCGTTCGTGCCGGAAGAGTTCTGGGAAGTCGATGCCAGCACGACCACGCCATCTGGTGAAGCGTTGGCGTTACAGGTGACTCATCAGAACGACAAACCGTTCCGTCCGGTCAACAAAGAACAAACTCAGGCTGCGGTAAGTCTGCTGGAAAAAGCGCGCTACAGCGTGCTGGAACGTGAAGACAAACCGACAACCAGTAAACCTGGCGCTCCTTTTATTACCTCTACGCTGCAACAAGCTGCCAGCACCCGTCTTGGATTTGGCGTGAAAAAAACCATGATGATGGCGCAGCGTTTGTATGAAGCAGGCTATATCACTTACATGCGTACCGACTCCACTAACCTGAGTCAGGACGCGGTAAATATGGTTCGCGGTTATATCAGCGATAATTTTGGTAAGAAATATCTGCCGGAAAGTCCGAATCAGTACGCCAGCAAAGAAAACTCACAGGAAGCGCACGAAGCGATTCGTCCTTCTGACGTCAATGTGATGGCGGAATCGCTGAAGGATATGGAAGCAGATGCGCAGAAACTGTACCAGTTAATCTGGCGTCAGTTCGTAGCCTGCCAGATGACCCCAGCGAAATATGACTCCACGACGCTGACCGTTGGTGCGGGCGATTTCCGCCTGAAAGCACGCGGTCGTATTTTGCGTTTTGATGGCTGGACAAAAGTGATGCCTGCGTTGCGTAAAGGCGATGAAGATCGCATCTTACCAGCAGTTAATAAAGGCGATGCTCTGACGCTCGTTGAACTTACACCAGCCCAGCACTTTACCAAGCCGCCAGCCCGTTTCAGTGAAGCATCGCTGGTTAAAGAGCTGGAAAAACGTGGTATCGGTCGTCCGTCTACCTATGCGTCGATCATTTCGACCATTCAGGATCGTGGCTACGTGCGAGTAGAAAATCGTCGTTTCTATGCGGAAAAAATGGGCGAAATCGTCACCGATCGCCTTGAAGAAAATTTCCGCGAGTTAATGAACTACGACTTTACCGCGCAGATGGAAAACAGCCTCGACCAGGTGGCAAATCACGAAGCAGAGTGGAAAGCTGTACTGGATCACTTCTTCTCGGATTTCACCCAGCAGTTAGATAAAGCTGAAAAAGATCCGGAAGAGGGTGGTATGCGCCCGAACCAGATGGTTCTGACCAGCATTGACTGCCCGACTTGTGGTCGCAAAATGGGGATTCGCACAGCGAGCACCGGGGTATTCCTTGGCTGTTCTGGCTATGCGCTGCCGCCGAAAGAGCGTTGCAAAACCACCATTAACCTGGTGCCGGAAAACGAAGTGCTGAACGTGCTGGAAGGCGAAGATGCTGAAACCAACGCGCTGCGCGCAAAACGTCGTTGCCCGAAATGCGGCACGGCGATGGACAGCTATCTCATCGATCCGAAACGTAAGTTGCATGTCTGTGGTAATAACCCAACCTGCGACGGTTACGAGATCGAAGAGGGCGAATTCCGCATTAAAGGTTATGACGGCCCGATCGTTGAGTGTGAAAAATGTGGCTCTGAAATGCACCTGAAAATGGGGCGTTTCGGTAAATACATGGCCTGCACCAACGAAGAGTGTAAAAACACACGTAAGATTTTACGTAACGGCGAAGTGGCACCACCGAAAGAAGATCCGGTGCCATTACCTGAGCTGCCGTGCGAAAAATCAGATGCTTATTTCGTGCTGCGTGACGGTGCTGCCGGTGTGTTCCTGGCTGCCAACACTTTCCCGAAATCGCGTGAAACGCGTGCGCCACTGGTGGAAGAGCTTTATCGCTTCCGCGACCGTCTGCCGGAAAAACTGCGTTATCTGGCCGATGCGCCACAGCAGGATCCGGAAGGTAATAAGACCATGGTTCGCTTTAGCCGTAAAACCAAACAGCAATATGTCTCTTCGGAAAAAGACGGAAAGGCGACTGGCTGGTCAGCATTTTATGTTGATGGCAAATGGGTTGAAGGAAAAAAATAACCTTTAATTCTGTCAGGTTTTTATAAACAAAGGGTCGCGAAAGCGGCCCTTTTTTATTGCATATTATTTTTTCTTCACACCTATACACTAAGGCTATAAATGATATAGTGGTTATAGTTAGCACCTTTTTTATTATTAAATCGTATTAGTCACCCGCCAGGTGTGACGAAAAAACGATGTTCTGATGGCGTCTAAGTGGATGGTTTAACATGAAATTACAACAACTTCGCTATATTGTTGAGGTGGTCAATCATAACCTGAATGTCTCATCAACAGCGGAAGGACTTTACACATCACAACCCGGGATCAGTAAACAAGTCAGAATGCTGGAAGACGAGCTAGGCATTCAAATTTTTTCCCGAAGCGGCAAGCACCTGACGCAGGTAACGCCAGCAGGACAAGAAATAATTCGTATCGCTCGCGAAGTCCTGTCGAAAGTCGATGCCATAAAATCGGTTGCCGGTGAGCACACCTGGCCGGATAAAGGCTCGCTGTATATCGCCACCACGCATACCCAGGCACGCTACGCGTTACCAAACGTTATCAAAGGCTTTATTGAGCGTTATCCCCGCGTTTCTTTGCATATGCACCAGGGCTCGCCGACACAAATTGCTGATGCCGTCTCTAAAGGCAATGCTGATTTCGCTATCGCCACAGAAGCGCTGCATCTGTATGAAGATTTAGTGATGTTACCGTGCTACCACTGGAATCGGGCTATTGTAGTCACTCCGGATCACCCGCTGGCAGGCAAAAAAGCCATTACCATTGAAGAACTGGCGCAATATCCGTTGGTGACATATACCTTCGGCTTTACCGGACGTTCAGAACTGGATACTGCCTTTAACCGCGCAGGGTTAACGCCGCGTATCGTCTTCACGGCAACGGATGCTGACGTCATTAAAACTTACGTCCGGTTAGGGCTGGGGGTAGGGGTCATTGCCAGCATGGCGGTGGATCCGGTCGCCGATCCCGACCTTGTGCGTGTTGATGCTCACGATATCTTCAGCCACAGTACAACCAAAATTGGTTTTCGCCGTAGTACTTTCTTGCGCAGTTATATGTATGATTTCATTCAGCGTTTTGCACCGCATTTAACGCGTGATGTCGTTGATGCGGCTGTCGCATTGCGCTCTAATGAAGAAATTGAGGTCATGTTTAAAGATATAAAACTGCCGGAAAAATAATTTCTTGCGTTATTTTCGGCACCTTTTATGTAGCGAAGGTGCCGGAATATATTCTCTTTTGTTACTTATTTCTATACCGTGCACAATATTTTTATCCCTCATATTTATAGGGTAAATTACCTGTAAAGTAGTGTCTAATTACCCGCCTCGCAAACTCCAGTTTTCAAATATCTATTTCAGGTCAAAAGATTGAATTATTCACTGGAGACGATTCGTAAATTCGCTGGATTTTTGACTAAAGTTTCTTTAGGATTTGTCTCATCGTATGATTAATTACACCAATCGTTCAACGTCTTGCTGATAAGTGATGGCGATTATATGAGGTTAGCAATGCCTTCTGGAAATCAGGAACCCCGCCGCGATCCTGAATTAAAACGTAAAGCCTGGCTGGCGGTTTTTCTTGGTTCTGCACTTTTCTGGGTGGTTGTCGCACTGCTGATTTGGAAAGTGTGGGGATAACTATGGTCGGTCAGGAGCAACTGGAGTCGTCACCATTATGCCAGCATAGTGACAATGAAACAGAAACGAAACGGGAATGTTCCGTCGTTATTCCAGACGACTGGCAACTAACATCGCAGCAGCAAGCCTTTATAGAACTGTTTGCTGAAGATGATCAGCCGAAACAATAATTATCATCATTCTTATTACCCATTTTTAATGAATTAAAGGGCTTTTAATACACCGCAGCAATAACAGCTTGAGTTATCTCAACACAAAATAATAACCGTTAAGGGTGTAGCCTATGATCAACACAAATATGAAATATTGGTCCTGGATGGGCGCGTTTTCTCTGTCGATGCTCTTCTGGGCCGAACTCCTCTGGATCATTACTCACTGATCCTTGACCCCGCTGCGGCGGGGTTGTCATTTGCTTTGCCACAAGGTTTCTCCTCTTTTATCAATTTGGGTTGTTATCAAATCGTTACGCGATGTTTGTGTTATCTTTAATATTCACCCTGAAGAGAATCAGGGCTTCGCAACCCTGTCATTAAGGAGGAGCTATGTCGTCAACCCTACGAGAAGCCAGTAAGGACACGTTGCAGGCCAAAGATAAAACTTACCACTACTACAGCCTGCCGCTTGCTGCTAAATCACTGGGCGATATCACCCGTCTGCCCAAGTCACTCAAAGTTTTGCTCGAAAACCTGCTGCGCTGGCAGGATGGTAACTCGGTTACCGAAGAGGATATCCACGCGCTGGCAGGATGGCTGAAAAATGCCCATGCTGACCGTGAAATTGCCTACCGCCCGGCAAGGGTGCTGATGCAGGACTTTACCGGCGTACCTGCCGTTGTTGATCTGGCGGCAATGCGCGAAGCGGTTAAACGCCTCGGCGGCGATACTGCAAAGGTTAACCCGCTCTCACCGGTCGACCTGGTCATTGACCACTCGGTGACCGTCGATCGTTTTGGTGATGATGAGGCATTTGAAGAAAACGTACGCCTGGAAATGGAGCGCAACCACGAACGTTATGTGTTCCTGAAATGGGGAAAGCAAGCGTTCAGTCGGTTTAGCGTCGTGCCGCCAGGCACAGGCATTTGCCATCAGGTTAACCTCGAATATCTCGGCAAAGCAGTGTGGAGTGAATTGCAGGACGGTGAATGGATTGCTTATCC